>CAJCHX010000058.1 GCA_903970215.1 Acidobacteriaceae bacterium | reverse complement strand
GCGGTCTCGGGCTGCTCGCCGCATCCGCACTCGAACCGCCGCGACGTGTGCGGCAGCCGCCTGCTCTGCTGCCGCAGCGTCGCCGACGTCGATGGCGGTCACGATCGCGCGATGTTCGGCGACCGCCATACGGCGTCCCCGCGCCTGCGTCCACAGACCCGAGTTGTACAGATGCGCCTTGACATCGAGCCTGTGCAGCGTGTCGCTCAGTGCGGCGTTCTGCGCGAGATCGCGGACCGCCGTGTGGAATTCGAGGTCCCGCCGGGCATCGCCGAGCGGGTCCATGGGAGCGCCGAGGTGCTCGGTCTGGATGTCGACGAGGCCTTCGAGAACGCGGACGTCCGCGGTCGACGCCCGAAGAGTGGCCTCCCGCGCGGCATACCCGTCCAACAGTTCCCGGATTGCAAGTACCCCGTCGATCTCGCGGTCGTCGACATGCGCCACCCGCGCTCCGGCGTGCGGGGTGTGCACCGCGAGACCGTCGGCCACGAGGCGTTGCACCGAGTCCCGGACCGGGCTGCGGCTGACATCGAGCTCCGCCGCCAGAGCGGGCACACTGAGCGCTGCGCCCGGCGCCAGGTCACCGGTGAAGATGCGGTCCAGCAATCGCTTGTACACCGCTTCGCCGAGAAGGGATTCCGCGCCCTCAGCCACCAGCACGGACCTCCTCGCCCGCCCCACCGCAGCCGGGGCACTCACCGCTTCGGGCCGGCGTAGTTCGCTGCGACCCGCTGTCGAAGGTACTCGGCAGCGGTGATGGGGGGGTAGGTACCGCGCGGCGGGGCGATGACGACGTCCCGGTTGGCCTGCGCGAAGAACGGAATGGAGTATCGAGAGCCGGTGTACTCGCCGGCGCCGGGCACCCGCACCCGGTGGAAGTTGGACTTCAAGGCGTCGTCGCTCCAGCGCATCAGCATGTCGCCGATGTTGCACGTGATGGCCTCATCCGAGGGCACCACCGGCGTCCACTCCTGCGCGTCGGCGTCTCGTCCGGGGCAGACCTGCAGCCCACCCTGGCCATCGCGCTGGAACAACAGTGTGAGGCAGTCGAAGTCGGTATGCGCCCCGGCCCGCCACATACCCGGCCGGCCGCGCAGTTCCTCTGGCAGCGCGTAGTAGTGGATCAAGCGAAGGGTGGACTGGTACTCGTCGGACCGGGGATCGTGGGCACGGGCGAAGAAGTCCCGCTCGAAGCCGAGGCGGTCGGCGAAGCACGACAGGACCCACATCGCGAGATCCCAGCACCGGGACTCGAAGTCCACCATGAACTCTCGGAAGCCCGCGAGCTGATCCTCGGCGGGCCACAGGCCGGCCATCCGGGGGCGGGTGATCTGGTACGACTCCTTCTGGTCGGGCGTGCCGACCGACGGTCGCACCTGGCTCGAGTACTCCCACCCGGCGTTGTTCGGCTTATCCAGTGGCAGTGCAGCTTTCACCTCGGTGGGCAACGCGAAGAACTCGGCCGCCCGAGCGAACGCGGCGTCCACCACGTCCTGAGGTATCGAGTGACCCACCAACTGGAAGAACCCGATCTCAGTCGCAGCATGCCAGAGTTGATCGGTGATCTCGGCGCGGCGGCTCTCCCGGTCGGTGAGATCGATGCGCGGGACGCTGCGGCCGACGGTCTCGACACCGGCGCCGCCCATCCGGGCCTCCTTGTCCAGCTCGTCCATACCGTATTCGGGGGCAGTGGTCATGCGAATTCTCCTGTAGGGGACATCGATCGGGGGAAGTTCAGTAGCCGGCGGACAACACTCGGGCGGCCTCACGGTCGGCACCCGTCGGCGCGGTGCCCACCTTCATGCCGGCCAGCTTGGCCTCGAGGTGTTCGGCGATGGTGATCGGCGGGTACGCCTGAGCCCCTGGTTCGACCGTTCCGGGCAGCGGCTCGATCACTGCGTCGTGGTTGCCGTCGAAGAAGAATGCGGCGGATCGGCGGCGCTCGATCCGGCCGTCGACGACAGGCGGGTCCACGCGGTGCAGGGTCGAGCGCCACCGATCGTTGGTCCACCGGGCGAAGGCGTCGCCGAGGTTGATCAGAAAGGCGCCCTCGGCGGGCATGACCGGATGCCATCGGTCGTCCGACCCGAGCACTTCCAGCCCCGCGACTCGGTCCGCCCACAGCACAGTCAGAATCCCGAAGTCGGTGTGCGCACCCATACCGATCAGCGGACCGTCCAGCTCGATCGCGCCGGGCGCCAACGCGTAGTTGTTCATCTTGAGTGTGTCGATGGAGCGATCCACCATGTGCGCGAAGTGATCCGGCCCGAGACCCAGCGCGTCGGAGCAGGCTCGTAGCACCGCTCGAGACAGACCGGTCACCTCACGCAGGTAGGCCTCGATCGCAGCCCTGAAGCCTGGGACGGAGGGCCAGCTGTTGGCGGGGTAACTCGCCTCGGGAAGCACGGAGCCGGGATACGCCCCGACCTCTGTACCGACCGTGAACGCCTCGTAGAAGTCGTTCATCCGGTTCGCCGGGGCCACACCGAGACTCATGCTCAACGACTCGGATTTCGGTGGAGCGTAGCCGCGATTGAGGCCGGGACGCCTCAGGCGTCCCTTGGTCTCGCTCGGCTGTCCGAAGAACGCGTCCAGGGCATCACCTAGGCCGTCCACCGCGGCCGCGGATACGCCGTGTCCGACGACCTGCAGGAATCCGACTGTGCGGCAAGCGTCATCGATACGCGTGGCGACCTCGGCGCACGCGGGATCGACGGCAGCCGAAGCGGTGGGATCGAGGTAGGGCGCAATGTCGATCGTCGGGATCGCGAACTCGGTCATCGGGCACCGCCTGCGGAGTGCCAGCGACCGACAGCCATTGTGGACATCACCGAACAGGCCGCGAATACAACGACTCCGAACGCGGCCGCCAGGATGATCGCGGCGATGAGGTCGGTGGACCGCAGCTGCGCCCGATAGTCGTCCATCAGGGTCCCGATGCCGGGTCTGCCCTGCGCGAAGAACATGTCGCCGATTATCGCCCCGATCACGGCCTGGCCCGACGAGATGCGTAGGCCGGCGAGGATCGACGGCAGGGCGGCCGGGAGCTCGAGCCGCACCACCCGCGCCAACCTGGACGCGCGTCCCAGGGTGAACAGCTCATGCAGTCCCGGATCGACCGAGCGGAACCCGAAGTGCGTGTTGGTGATTATCGGGAACAGCGCGATCATCACGCATACCGCGACTCGGGAGGTGGTGCTGAAACCGAACCAGAGACCGAGCAGCGGAGTGATCGCCAGAATGGGAACCACTTGCAGCACAACGGCGTAGGGGAAGATGGCGCGCTCGAGCCACCAAGCCTGGCTCATCAGCGCGCCCAGCGCGACGCCGATCACCGCCGCGAGCACGAAGCCGGTCGCCGCGACCCGCGCCGTCACCCCCAGCGCGGTCAGCATCGGGTCCAGATGGGCAGGTACGAACAGCGACTCGGCGAGCACCCGATCGGGTGCGGGAAGCAGGAACCGACGCTCGGGGCTGAGGACGAGATACGTGACGGCATACCAGATCCCGATGCCGGCAGCGAGCGCGAGCAGGCCCACCCAACCGCGGCTGCCCCGGGCGGCGAGTGCGCGCGGGACGCCGACGCGGCGTCGGGCGGCCGCAGACGCGGGCAGACTCAACGCGGCGCTCATTCGACACCCCGCAACAGTTCGGAGATCTGTGCCACCTTCTCGGTATAGGCCGGGGCGAACCTCAGCCGGGGTTCCCGCGGCCGGGGCAGGTCGATCTCGACTTCGGCAGCCACCCGGCCGGGGCGCGCGGACATCACGATCACCCGGTCGGCGAGCAGGACCGCCTCCGACACAGAATGCGTCACGAACAGAGCGGTGAATCCGGCCCGGTCGAACAGCCCGAGCAGCTGCAGCTGCATCTCCTGGCGAGTCAACTCGTCGAGGGCGCCGAACGGTTCATCCAGAAGCATCAGCTCAGGTTCCAGCGCCAGCGCCCGGGCGAGCGACACGCGCATCCGCATCCCGCCCGACAGCGCTTTCGGCAGCTGGTCGCCGAAGTCGGTCAGACCGACCGCGTCCAGCGCCGCTGCGACGCGACTGCGCCGCTCGGCGGCGGGCAGGTGAGCGAGCTCGACCAGCAGGGAAGCGTTGCGCCGCACCGACGCCCAGGGCATCAGGGTCGGCTCTTGAAAGATGAAGCCCACCGAGCGTGTGGCGACGGCGACGGATCCGCTGGACGGCCGCTCGAGGCCGGCCGCGAGTCGCAACAACGTGGATTTGCCGCAGCCTGACGGCCCGACGATCGCGACGAACTCACCGCGACGGGCGGTGGCGGACACCGACGCCAGGGCGATGGTGCCGGTGGAGTAGGTCATGGACACCTCATGGAACGACACCTGGTCGTCGCGATGGAGCTGCCGCGCGTCGACACCGTCCACGGTGTCGACCAACTGGGCGAAGGATGGCAAGGGAGGTACCTCCGAGACTGGCGGTCGCAGGCAGATTCGGCCCGCGCTGTCCTTTCAGACTGCCAATTGCATGTAATTATTACCGCATCCCCTCGGTGAACATCTTGTTACATGCATCCTTGGGACTTGCGGTGCGGCCACGGGTACGTGACCGTGTAACAGTTCCCCGCATCGGCTCAGCCCCAGCGCAGATTCGATCGGCCCACTTCCGTCACTCGCACCTCCACACGGATCATGAACCACCACAGGAGATTCCATGTCGTCACCGCACTACCCCGCCATCGCGTGGCGGGCCGCAGCCCTCGCCGCCGCGGCCACGATCGGCCTCGGCGCCCTGACCGCCTGCGGATCGGAGACCACGACCGCAGCGTCC
>CAJCHX010000057.1 GCA_903970215.1 Acidobacteriaceae bacterium | reverse complement strand
GACCGGACCCGCCGTCATCCTGGTTTCAGCATGCCTCGCCGCTCATCGACGAGCACCCGCTGCTGCAGGCATGACCACGGCGACGAGCCCGGACGCCGGAGCGTCGCGTCGCCTGACGCTGACCTTTGACAACGGCCCCGTGCCCGGCACCACCGAGCGCATTCTCAAGGCGCTGGATGAGCGTGACCTGCCCGCGATCTTCTTCATGGTCGGGGAGCGTGTGCTCGCCGCGGGCGGGCGCGAGACGGCCGCGCGGGTGCGGGCCGCCGGTCACCGGATCGGCAATCACACCATGTCTCACGGGACGCCGCTCGGCGAGCTGGACGACGCCGCGACGGCGATCTCGGAGATCTCCGACGCCGACGCGGTGCTCGGCGAGCTCACCGAGCCCGACCGGCTGTTTCGGCCCAACGGCCGCGGCCGGCTCGGCCCCCATGTCCTGAGCTGGCCGGCGATCGACGCGCTGCGGTCCGGCGGCTACACGGTGGTGACCTGGAACTGCGTCCCGCGCGACGGCGAGGAGCCGTCCGACAGCTGGGTCGGCCGCGCCCACGCCGCGCTGCAGACGCAGGACTGGACCGTGCTGGTGCTCCATGACCATCACCCGCGCGCCGTCGACCACCTCCCGGCGTTCCTCGACCGCGTCCGCGACGCCGGCATCGAGGTGACCCCGGAGCTGCCCGACAGCTGTGTCCTGCTCAGGGCGGGCCGGCCGCAGCCGGCGCTGGACGCGTTGATGGGTCAGCGTCCGCGCGATCCCGGACGCTGACGCGGAGCCGGGGCGCTCACGGCGCCGCCGGGGCGCTCACGGCGATCGCTACGTCCGGCGCTGCCGGGTCCAGACGTCGATCCCGACCGC
Organism: Acidobacteriaceae bacterium; assembly: GCA_903970215.1. GTDB lineage: Bacteria > Actinomycetota > Actinomycetes > Mycobacteriales > Mycobacteriaceae > Tsukamurella. The sequence continues at coordinate 5,990 of CAJCHX010000057.1, read as the reverse complement.
GAACAGCATGATCACACCCAGCGCCAGCTGCTGGTACAGCGGATTGAGGCCGAGCAGCTCAAAGCCGTTGCCCACCAGGGCGATGAACAGCACCCCGCAGACGGTCCGCCAGACGGCGCCCTCCCCACCGAGGATGCTGGTCCCGCCGATCACGATGCCGGCCAGGACGGTGAACGCGAGCGTCGTCTGATCGGTCGCCTCGGCGGCGAGGACGCGCGAGACGTCGATGATCCCGGCCAGCGCCGCGGCGCCGCCGCTGAAGGCAAAGGCGGTGATCCGGATCAGGTTGACGCGCACCCCGGCGAGCCGGGCGGCCTCCATGCTGCCGCCGACGGCGTACATGTAGCGGCCGATGGCGGTGCGGCTGAGCAGGATGCCCGCCACCACGACCATCAACAGCATGACCCAGATGGAGCTCTTGGCGCCCAGGATGTCGGTGCGGGCCAGGTCACCGAATCCGGGCCGCGCGAACAGCGAGATCAGGTTCCCCCCGGTGATCAGGCTCGCCACGCCACCGATCACGAACGACATCGCCAGCGTCGTGATCAGCGAGTTGATCCGCAGGAACGTCGAGACGATCCCGTTGACGATGCCGACCAGGAGGCCGACGCCGATGCCGGCCGCGATCGCGATCCCCGCGGGGTCATGCTGGCCGACCTGGGCGGCGATCACCCCGGCCAGCGAGTAGACCGCGCCGATCGACAGGTCGATGCCGCCCGAGATGAGCACCAGCGTGCCGGCGCCGGCCATGATCAGGGTGGCCGACTGCTGATCGAGGATGTCGGTCAGGTTCGCGCTGGTCAGGAACGTCGATTTGCTGATCGACAGGATCGCGAACAGGATCAGGAACGGGATCAGGATCCCGCCGGAGCGCAGACGGGCCGCGGGCCACCCGCTCGCCCCGCGGCCGGTCGTGGCCACCGCGGCGTCGGAATCCCGGGCGCCCACGCTCGAGTCACCGGCGCTCATGACGCGGCCGCCAGCGGCTCGGTCTCGTCAAACGCGGCGGCCAGGATCGCGGCCTGCGTCATCTCGTCGCCGGCCAGCTCCGTGACCACCCGGCCGCGCCGCATGACGACCACGCGGTGGGCCATCCCAAGCAGCTCCTCGACCTCGGAGGAGATCAGGATGACGCCCATCCCGTCCCTGACGAGATCGGTCAAAAGGTCGTAGATCGCCCGCTTGGAGCCGATGTCGACCCCGCGGGTCGGTTCGTCGGCCACCAGCACCGTGGGCCGGCACAGCAGCGTGCGGGCGAACATCACCTTCTGCTGGTTACCGCCGGAGAGCGTGCCGACGGCGGCGGCGTAGCTGCCGGCGCCCACCTCCCAGCGATCCAGCAGCCGGTGGGTCTCGCGGCGCTCGCGGCGGCCGCCGACGAAACCGCCCCGGCAGTAGCTCGGGAGGCTGGCCAGGCTCGCGTTCTCGGTGATCGAGCGCAGGAGCAGCAACCCCTCGTCCTTGCGAGATTCGGGGATCATCGCCACCCCGGCGCGCAGCCGGGAACGCGTGCCGCCGCGCAGCACCTCGCCGTCCCCGAGGCGGACTTCGCCGGCGAGCGTCGGCGCGGCGCCGTAGATCGTCCGGGCCAGCTCCGTCCGACCCGCGCCGACCAGACCGGCGATGCCGACGATCTCGCCGGCGCGGACCGTCAGAGAGACATCGTCGACCCCGGGGCCGCGGAGCCCGCGCACGTCGAGGACGACCTGCGACCGGGCGGGGGGCGCCTTGGCCGGGAAGGTCGCGTCCAGGGTCCGGCCGAGCATCGCCGTGACCAGTCCGTCATGCGTCTGGCCGCCGCGGGGCGCCGTCTGCACGTGCCGTCCGTCCCGCAGCACGGTGATCGTGTCCGACAGCTCCAGCACCTCGCCGAGGAAGTGCGAGACGAACACCACCGTGCGCGCATCGGCGGCCAGCGACCGGATGATCTCATGCAGGTGGTCGGCCTCGCGGGCACTGAGCGCCGCGGTGGGCTCATCCATGACGATCAGCTCGGCGTCGCAGGCGAGCGCGCGCAGGATCTCGACCTGTTGCTGCTGGGCGGTGCGCAGCTCGGACGCGAGCCGATCCCCGGGCAGCGCGAAGCCCGCGGCCTCGGCGATCTCGTCGTAGCGGCGCTTGAGCTCGCGGCGGCGCAGGAACCCACCCCTGCGGGGCTCGGAACCGAGCAGGACGTTCTCGGCGACGGTCAGCGTCGGCACGATCGTCAGCTCCTGCGCGATCACGGCGACGCCCCTGGCGAGCGCCTCCCGAGGTGAGCGGAACGCGACCGGCGTTCCGCTCACCGAGATCTCGCCGTGATCGGGAGCGATCACCCCGGCGATGATCTTCCCCAGCGTCGACTTCCCGGCGCCGTTCTCCCCGACCAGGGCGTGGATCGAGCCTCGGGCGATCGGCAACGACACGTCCTGCAGGGCCTGGACGGCGCCGAATCGCTTCCCGATCCCCGTGAGGGTGAGATGCGGCTCCGACGCGGCCGCGGCGAGATCCGGACCGCCGGGCATCAACCCGGCCACTGGGCGTGGAACTGAGACACGTTGGACTTGGTGATCACGCCCTGGTCGGGCAGCTGGGACACCGGATCCTCCGCCGGGCTGACCTTGCCGGTGCGCACCGCGGCGATGGCGTCGGTGGCCGCCAGGCGACCCTCGGTCGCCGGGACCTGGGCGACGTCGGCGTACCAGGTGCCGTCCTTGACTCCCTTGAGCGCGGCCGCGCTCCCGCCGTAGCCGACCAGAGACGTCTTGCTGCCGCTGGGCAGCGCCTGGATCGCGCCCTCGATCCCCTGGTCGGAGGCGACGATCACCTTCAGGCCCGGCTGCGCCTGGAGCATCGTCTGGGCCGCCTTCAGGCCACCCGAGATCTGGTACTCGCTCTCGCCCTCCGCCGCCACCTTGACCGGACTGCCGGCGATCGCCTTGTCGAACGACGAGCGGATCGCGCTGTCGAGCGGTGAGGCCTTGACGTCGTACATGAACCCGACCGGGCAGGGGTTGGCGTGCTGGGCGGCGCAGGCGGCCACGGTGAGCTTGCCCAGCTTGGTGCCGATGGTGCCGGGGACGAACACGACGTTGCCCGACATGCCCTTGACCTGCGCGGCGTCGGTGGTGAGGTTGCTGCCGATGATCTGATCGACGCCCACCACCTTGATGCCGGCGCTCAGGGCGCTCTGCACCCCGGTCACGACGCCGGCGCCGAACACCGGCTGCATCAGCAGCACGTTGTACTGCCCGCTGGAGACGGCGGTCTGCAGCTGTGAGTTCTGCGTGGCGGGACTGTTGTTGGCATCCAGCACGGTGAAGGTCGCGCCTTCCTTCTTGGCGACAGCCCGCGCCGCGTTGATCATCGGCATCTGGTAGCTGTTGGCCACGGCAAAGGCCAGAAAGGCCATGTGCACCTGCTTGCCCGAGGTGCTGGAGCCGGAGGACGACGAGGTCGAGCCCGAGGCGGACGCCTGGGCGGAGGAGGAGCTGCTCGACGAGCTGCCGCAGCCGGCGAGGGCGACGACGCTGGTGGCGAGGAGCGCCCCGAGGAACACGCGCTGGGCCTTGCGCGGTCCGTGAGCACGGCTGAGTGTGGCTGTCATGGGAGCATCGTGGGGGCCGACGGTCCCGGCAGGCAACAGTCAGGTTCCATCGTATGGAACCGGCGCCGGCGGGGTCAGGGCAATCGGGGTTATGGTGAGGCCCGTGATCGTTCCCCGACGAGGCCGCCAACGAGGGCAGGTGCATGGCCGGCATCTCTGACAACCGCCTGGCGACCACCGTCGTGGGCAGCTACCCCCAGCCGAGCTGGCTGATCGACCAGCAGGTCCTGGGTTCGAGCGTCCCCCGGGTCAGGGTTCGCGGCGCCTGGAGCATCCCGGCGCAGCATCTGCAGGAGGCCCAGGACGACGCCACGCTCCTCGCGATCGGCGAGATGGAGCGCGCCGGGATCGACATCATCACCGACGGCGAGATCCGGCGCGAGAGCTATTCCAACCGGTTCGCGACCGCGCTGGACGGCTTTGACGACGAGCATCCGGCGACGATCCGCACCCGGGCCGGCAAGACGAGGACCGTCCCACGGGTGATCGGCCCGGTCCGCTGGCGGGAGCCGGTGGAGGTCGACGACGTCGCGTTTCTGCGCCGCCACACCGAGCGCCGCACGAAGATCACGCTCCCCGGTCCGTTCACGATGGCCCAGCAGGCCGCCAACGAGGTCTACGACGATGTCGACGAGCTGGTCATGGACCTCGCCGCCGCGGTCAACCGCGAGGCCCACGCGCTGCAGGCGGCCGGCGCCGACGTGATCCAGCTCGACGAGCCCTGGGTGCGTAACGATCCCGAGGGCGCTCGGCGCATCGCGGTGCCCGCGATCAACCGCGCGCTCGAAGGTCTGACGGTCGTCACCGCGGTCCATCTCTGCTTCGGATACGCCGCGCTTGCCGGACCCAAGAGCGCCCATCGCTACGAGTTCCTGGGAGAGCTCGACGACACCATCGCCGATCAGATCTCGCTCGAGGCCGCACAACCCCAACTCGATCTGGGCCAGCTGTCCGAGCTCGGTTCAAAGATGATCATGCTCGGCGTCATCGACCTCGGAGATCCCGACGTCGAAACCCCGGAGCGGGTGGCACACCGCATCCGCGCGGCGCTGGCCCACGTGCCGGCTGACCGTCTCCTGCCGGCCCCGGACTGCGGGATGAAATATCTCCCCCGAGCGCGAGCGTTCGCCAAGCTGCAGGCGCTCAGCGCCGGCGCCGCGCTCGTGCGGGCTGAGCTCTGACGGCGCGGAGGGCCGGACCGGACCTCGTGACGCGGCGGGACCGCGGTTGACCCTTCGCAATCTCTTACCGCGAAGTGACATCCGCTTTGGTCAGGGCAGGGAGAGTTATCGCATCGCTACCACCGGCGTAGCTCAGCTCGTCGGGACCCGGGGTCGGCACCTCGGGCCCTGGCACGATCGCCCGCCCGAAAGGAACGTTCACATGCGCCAGCGCCGCCTCGTCGCTGTCCTCTTCCCGATCCTCGCCCTCTTGACCATCGTGCCGGCTGCGCTCGCGAGTGGCAGTAACTCCGGTCCCTCCGGTCGCTATCACACCACCATCGCGAGTCCGGCCAGTATCAAGGGCACGTGGACGATCCGCTTCGACAATGGTCGCGATAGCGACTATCTCAACGGCAAGAAGGTCGCCTCCGGCACCTACACGCAGTCGGGCTCGATCATCAGCTTCGCGCAGCGCAACGCCCCAGCGGGGCAGACGCAGTGCAGCACCCCCGGCAAGTACCGGTTCATGCTCTCCGGCTCCACCCTGACCTTCACCAAGATCAGCGACCCCTGCAACTCGGTCCGGTCCGAGCTGCTGTCACACCCCTTCACTAACCTCTGAGCCCCCAACCAAGCGCGACCAGGGCGGCCGATCGCTCGCGACTGAGCTAAGCGACTCGGCCGCTCGAGGGGGGCTTGTCCGGGACGGCGGCGCGCTTGGCGGCGCCCGCGCGCACGCCGGGTCGCGGCGGAGGCGTGGTGCTCACCCTGAGCTCGTCGCTGATCTCCCGCGCCGTCTCCCCGACCCGGACCCCGATCGCCCGCAGGGTGCGATCGGGCAGCCGTCCGGAGGGCGCGAGCACGCTGATCGCCGCCACCGGGGCCGCGGAGAAGTCCAGGATCGCGGCCGCCACCGCGTTGAAGCCCTCGACGGCGGTGCCCTTGTCGATCGCGTACCCGCGGCGCGAGATCGCCGCCAGCTCCGCGCGCAGGCGCTGGGGATCGGCCATCGGCGTGGCGGGCGAACCGGGGTCCATCCCCGCGTCGATCAGCCGCTGAGCGTCCTCGGGCAGATGGGCGAGCATCGCCCGCCCGGAGGCGACCCGGTAGGCCGGCTGCCGAGCGCCGACCCGGTTGACGAGGCTGAACGAGTGGGTGCCCAGCACCGAGTCCAGGTAGACGACGTGGCCATCGTCAAAACAGCTGAGCGAGACCGCCTCCCCGAACTCGTGGACGAGCCG
>CAJCHX010000056.1 GCA_903970215.1 Acidobacteriaceae bacterium | reverse complement strand
TCAACGTCCAGCTCGAGGACAACGTGCTGACGGTCTCCGGCGAACGCAAGACCGAACAGCACACCCAGCAGCAGGGCTACCACCGCCTCGAGCGGGCCTTCGGCGCCTTCTCCCGCTCCCTGACCCTACCCGACGGTGTCAACCCTGAAAGCGTCCAGGCCCACTTCGACCGCGGCGTGCTCGAGATCACGATCCCCAAGCCCGAGCAGAAGAAGCCCCGCCAGGTGCAGATCAAGCTCGCCACCAGCGAGGAGTCCAAGCCGATCGAGGGCATCGCGGCGATAGACCCAAAGGAGAACAGCCACAATCCGGTTGCCGCCCTCGCCTGACCCCTCCAATCACCGACACCTCCCGCAACCCCGGGGTCGCGAACCGTGGGCGGCACGGGCTTCGCGACCCCGGCAAGCGCACCAGTACAGCGCCAGAGATGTCAGCACTCACCGAGAGGAGCGAAGCACGCCCTCGGGGCAGAGTGCGCCGCCAGCCGTCAGGAGCCCATTGCCGATGAGCACGCTCGTCGCTCGTTCACCTCGCAGCACGTCCACCGCGCGCTGCTCCCGTTGCGGGCTGGAGATCATCGCAACACGACGGCGCTCAAGCCTTTACCGGCGTGGATGTCCCCGCTGCCTACCCGGCCAAATCCCGCTCCGGGACATCGCTCTCCCGCAAATGATCCGCAGCCCCAGCCGACACAGCGTCGAAGCCGTCACCCCGACCAGCGCTCGCTGAACGGCCCGACGGCCGACGGTCAGCTGCCTTTCCGCGCGCCACGAAGATCCTCTGCCAGTAGCGGGGGCGGATCATCTCGGCGAGGAGATACTCCGGTGGTCTGCGACCTCAACCCACGCCGAGATCGAGGTGGCACGGCGCAAGCGACGCCCTGAGGAGAGAGAGATGCGTCGCTTGCGCCTGCTGCCACCCGAGAGGAGCCTGTTCAGGCTGCCCTGGGTCGATCACCAGGGGGCGCGGGTGATCGAAGGTCAGCGCACGCCAGAGCGAGCGCATGGTAGGAGTCGGCATCGTCCACGCCGGCCGTACGCATCGCCCACCGAGACCGTAGTCGGACGGAGCGGGTGAGCTCGACCGGTCCACTGGCGGCGTGCAGTCCATACCGAAACGACACCCTGTCGCGCCGAGTGGAGACGCGCCAGTGGAGTTGCTCCAGTGCCTCCAAGCCGGGGGAGTCGATGAAATCAAGTCCGGTCAGATCGACGATCAGGCGCATATCGCTGATCGCATGCGCATCAAGCTCGCGATCAAGCAACGCGGCGGTCGCTTGGTCAAGGACCCCTGTGAGCCACATGATCGACGTCGCTCGCCGATCCTCCCAGCGAACCGCCAGCTGACCTCCCGCGATCGCCTGACGGTCCTCGACAACCGCGTCGGCTGCGCTTCTGAGGTGCCCCCGGTCGGGCTGCGCACGCGCCAGCACCAAAGCTGGTCGCGGGGAGCGAGACACCGTCTCGCGGGTCGGGTGCAGCACGAGGCCACGTTTTGCGCGGCCGCCTACGTGTAAAGCGAGGTGTTTGGCGTGCATACCGTTCCAGTCGTCGGCCCGATCGACAAGCTAGTCACCGAGGGCCTGAGTGACTCGAACAAAAGCGCCACCGGGGGTTCGGACGACGCAGCAGCTCAACAAACGCTGACCGGACCTAATGTACTCGTTCGCGCCGGGATCTCGCAAGCGAGATTGAGAAAGTCAGCAATTGCTGATGAGCCCCAGAGTCGGTGAGGGCCGCGACATCGCGACCGGCGTCGACCCGGGTCTCGATGCTCCGAGCAGGCTCACCGCCCTCACGCCAGCCGGAGCGGGATCGACGTGGCATCCCGTCCCTCGCGTGCGTGGTGGTCAGAGCTCTCTGCCGGCGGGTGCTGGGCGGGTTGGCGCGAGGAGCTGGGTCTCGAGGGTGAGCGCGTCGAGGGGCTTGGAGAGCAGAAAGCCTTGGATCTGGTCGACGTCACCGGCTCGAAGGTGGTCGAGTTGGCTGGGGGTCTCTACGCCTTCGGCGAGAGTGGTGAGCCCGAGGTCCTTGCCGAGTTGCACGAATGTCCTGATGAGCGCTTGGGACTCTGTTGCGTCGGTGATGGCATCGATGAATATGCGGTCGATCTTGAGGCAGTCGACCGGAAACCGTTGCAGGTAGGCGAGGCTTGAGTATCCGGTCCCGAAGTCATCGACGGCGATCCTGATGCCGAGTTGCTTGATCGCGTGGAGTCGGCGAACCGTCGCGTCGGTGTTATCCGTCAGCGCTGTTTCGGTGACTTCGATGATCAGGGAGGCGGGGTCAAGGCCGCTGCTGGCGAGAGCGTCGCGGATGTGGGTGACGATCGCGTCGCTGTTGAGTTGGCTGCCGGAGACGTTGACCGAGATATTGAGGGTGTCGCCGCGCGCGTGCCAAAGGGCCATCTGTTGGCAGGCGTGGTTGAGGACCCACTGGCCGACCTCTGCGATCTGCCCGGTCTGTTCAAGGAGGGGGATGAATTCGTCGGGTCGGATGAGCCCGTGGACGGGGTGATCCCAGCGCAGGAGGGCTTCGACACCGGCGAGGGTCAGATCGTCGAGGTTGTAGATCGGCTGGTAGGCAAGGCGGAATTGTCCGCCGGCCAATGCGGAGCGCAGATCGAATGTGAGTTCGAGGCGGCGGCTGATCTCGGTCTGCATCGCCGGCTCGAACGTCTGGTAGCGGTTCTTGCCGTCGGCTTTGGCTTTATAGAGGGCGACGTCGGCGTCGCGCAGCAGCTCTCCGGGCGTCGCGCGATCGCCGATGGCGATGCCGATGCTGCTGGTAACGGTGAGCGGCGTTGCGGCTTCGGGGAGCTCGAAGGGTTGACGCATCACCTCCAGGAGCCGTTCGGCGAGGAGGCTGGGGGGGACGCTGTGCTCGCCGCCGTCGATCAGCACCACGAACTCGTCGCCGCCCATCCTTCCGATCGTGTCGGCGTCTCGCAGGGTGCTGGTCAACCGGGAGGCGACCGCCGCCAACAACCGGTCGCCGGCGTCGTGCCCGAGCGTGTCGTTGATGTTCTTGAACTCGTCCAGGTCGACGTAGAGCGCTGCTCCCTTGGTGCCTGCGCGATGATTGCGTGCCAGCAGCTGGTCAATCCGGTCCATGATCAGCGCGCGGTTCGGCAAGTCTGTCAGGGAGTCGTGTAATGCCTGATGACGCAGCTCGTCGGTCCGCTCGGCGACCAGCCGTACCGCCCGGGAGCGGCCCGTCGCCAGTATCAACATCAACGCGGCGAGCAGCGCGCTCACCGCGATCCCGCCGAGCAACACCGTCAGCGCGTTGGCATCGGAGAAGACTCCGCTGCCCGCCCGAGCTGCGAAGGTCTGGACGGTCCAGCCGTTGTGCAGCGAGGTCGCGATGGATTGCGCGCTACTGGGAGCCCGCCCAGCGCGAAACACCGCGTTTGAGGAACTGGAGTGATAGTGGAATGTCACCGCGGTATTGGGATGACCCTGCAGCGCGCGGTCCAGAACCGTTCGCGGAACGACCGACATTCCGACCCACCCCAGAAACGCGCTTCGGCGCGCCGCCACCGTGGTCGGAACCACCCCGTGGCGGTAGACCGGGATGCGGATCGACAGCAGCGAGAGTTTTCCGGCCTGGATCGGAAGATACGCACCCTGCCCAGAACTGCGAGACAAGCGCGCCGCAGCCCCGGCTGGACCACGCGCACAGAAGTCGTAGCCGGCCGGAAACGAGTCAACGGCCGTTCGCGACAGAGACCAGACCGACAGGCAGTAGAACCGACGCCGACCAGCCGGCACAACCCGAAAGGTGCCCGTCGCCCCCGCTGACCGAGCAGTGCCCTGAGTCGCGCGCGCGGCGAAGGCCGGTAGTCGCGCCGCCGGAACGATCACCGAATGTCCGATCGAACGCAGCTCGGGGTAACGCGTCAGCGCATGCACTGACCGCACCCACGCGATGAACTGACTGCTGGACGCGCCGGGATCTCCGACCACAAAGCCACTTGCGCTGACGATCAGATCCTGCTCGTGCTGGATTGCCAGCCGCAACGTCGACGTGATCTGAGCCGACTCAGATCGAAAGTGCTGGCGGGAAATCGCCCCTTGGTTACGAGCGATGAACCCCGCGGCGACCCCCGAACCCACTATCCCGCAGACCAGCACCAGAGCGGCGAGCGCTGTCCACCTCAGGCGTCGTGAACCCCGAGGCACAATGGTGCCTTGCGTAACCTTCGGCGCTGTCAGATCCTGCTGCGTAGAGCCGTCTGGCTCGCCCACGGTTACTCCAATGCGGTCGAGGGCGCTCCAGATATCGAAGCCTGTTAGCTACATCGGCACTCCCCGAGCGGTTCGTGAACGACCGGACAACTGTCGTGCGCACGCCTCCGGTCAAGCGTCGGACGAATGCAGCTGACGGTGATGAGGTCAAGCGCGGCAGCCATCGCAACGCACGGACGACGGCGGCGCTGGCCCGGGTGGTAAGCGCGATGACGAAACGACCGGTCGATCCTGAGCACGTCGACCGGGCGTTCGATCAACGACGAGACTGAGGAGCAGCCGGTCCCAATCGTCGACGGCAAGCTCCACACGTCAGCGGCCCGGCTCATTCAGGCGGCGCGTTCGACGCTTGCTCGGAGTTTCTGCAGGCCGAGTCTCATGCGACCCTTGACCGTTCCGGCGGGAAGGCCGAGGTGGGCGGCGATTTCGGAGTGAGAAAGCTCGCCGTAGTACGCCAGTGTGATGACCTCCCTCTGCGGGTCGGGAAGCTGGGCGAGGGAATCGAGAAGCCGACCGGCGTCGTCTCTTTTAATGAAGTTGGCGCTGACGTCGACCAATCCGGGATACTCGCGGAGCCGATCGGCGTTGGCCCAACGCGAGGCGTGTCTGGCATTGCGCCGGTTGACGTCAATCGCGCGGTAGCGCACTCCAGTCAAGAGCCAGGCCGCGACCGTGCCCTGATCAGATCGATAACTCGCCGGGCTCCTCCAGACGGACAGAAGCGCGTCCTGCACGGCATCCTGGGCGAGCCCCCCGTCGCGACAGACCGCGAAGGCGACCCGGTAGGCCCGGTGAACGAACCGACCATAGATCTCGGCGAACGCTTCGACGCTCCCCGCGCTCACCTGGACCATCAGCTGACTGTCCGATGCTGATGAAGTCATGAGCTCAGGCAGAGGCCGTGATCCGCACCGCGAGGGGCGCGGCGTCAAGAAAGCGCAACTCGCAGGCAACCCCCGGGGTGGTCTGGTTGGCGCTCATGAACGCCACCACCCGACGATGGATCACCCGCGGAATCGCGGCGGTGAACGCATCCTCGGTATCACTCTGACAAGCGACCCGACCGTCGATGACCTCCCCCTGGGCGCCATCGGCGACCAGGGTGGCCTCGTCTGAGGTGAGGATGTTCTCCAGCACACGGACAACGATGTTGTCGTTGAGGTAGGTCATCGTCGTTGTGCGGTCGTGGTCATAGAACGCGGCGTAGAGCTCGACCATCGCGGCGGAGATTGCCTGGGTGAGCTTGGGCCGTGACCGCGCTGGGTCTCCTGCTGACTGCATAGGGACAGTGCGAACTCCTGAGAGTTGGAAGCACACCTCAGAAGTCAGAATGAGCCGCCAGCACCCTTGTGGCGCTGACATCGCATGATGCCCTCATCCCAGAGAATACTCCGAATGCGCGTGGCGGCCGGGAGGCTCACCGAGCCCCCGGGGGCGCCATTGCGGCGCGCCGGACCGTGGATGCTCCCACGGTGGGGGGGCGACGCGAGGAGAGGGAGCGTCGCCCGCCACGGCAGGGTGCCGGCACCTCATCGATCACCGGGGCCTGGTTTCTCAGGGACCCGGGGCTCCGAGCCTCGGGCATGGGTGCGGCGTTTGACACCAAGCGCGCAGGGCGTCCGGCGATGCACGCAATCACCGATGCGGGCCATCTGATCGGGAGAAACGCAGCGGCGTCTGCTCCGGCGAGCGCGCTCCGCATGTAGGGAGGGCTGCGGAATCTCGGTGCGGGCACGGATGACCGCGGATGACGTCAATGTGGGTCTGGCAACGGCGGTGTGACTCTTTGATCACTCAGCGTGCTGAAGTCCAGAAGTCGGAGCGCGCTGCACAGGTCCTGGCTCAGGACTCGCACATCGCCGCCACGCCCTCAAGGCATCCGCTTACCCCGCGTGCCCGCGTGTCCGCGTAGAACGAGCTTCGACGAATCAGCTCACCGGCCGGACCACTCCGCCCGACGAGAGGACCGGCCTACGGATGTTTGTCGGTGATGAGGTCGGTGGGAGCGAGCATGAACACCTCACACATCATGTCCGGCGACTGCTGATTGCCGCTCATGAACCCGACCACCTTGCGACCGGTTGCGTCTTCGATCACGGCCTCAAAGCGATCGCGCATCAGATCCTGAAAAGCCATTCGCTGCTCAATGACCGCCGCGCCGCGTCCGCCGTCAAGGAGTGTCTGCTCGACTCGGGAAAAACCGCCCCGCAGCACGCAGACCACGAGGTCGTCTTCGTAATAGGACTTTGCCTGCGTCGGCCCGCGACCGTAGAACTCCTTCAGCAGTGCGACCAGCCCGTCAGAGACGGCGGTCAACACGTCGCCGTGATTCGAGGGCCGGGTCTTAATCCGATCTGGGCTCACGGCTGCATTATCGCGCATCAGTGCGGAGAGCCCGGGCGCACGACCGTCAATGGTCCAGACAGCTCTTCTGGTTCTCGCCCTTCTGTCTCACGCGGGCACCTATCCGGAGGACGAGCGTGGGCCGCATGCCGGCCCCCGATACGCCCCTAGCCGGCGACTCCCGTTGCGCTGCCGTGACCGACGCGATGGTCGGGTGTCACAAGCGCTATTACCACCGGGAACCGGTGACCGCCAAAACGTCGCTGCTCGGCGATGACCTGCTCGCGTGTGCTCGGGAGGGGGGTCTACACCGATGTCGAGGAGACGATCATCGAGGTCCAGGGAACGACGATGGTCCAAGACACTTGTAACGCGTTTTCAAAACGCGATGCAGGCTCAATTCGTCACCGCCGTGGAAGACCTCAGCGGCCGCAGCGTTCTGGCGTTCTTCTCAGACCACCACGGAGGACTTCTGGAAGCTCCCGCACGAACGTGATTACGGAGTACAATTCGCGCAATAGGCGGATAGCCGGCCACCTGTTCCGGGGGGCTGGCGATGCTGCTGCTGCTGGGTCTGTTGGACGCTGCGCGGGCGCGATGCGATCGCAGAGCTGCTGACCACCCTTTCCGAATCAAGCATCCGGGGAGTGAGCGTCACAGCATGAGGACCGCCCAAGCTGATCAGGAAGGACCCGCAGGAGCTCTGGTTCGTGGCCGGTGGCCCGGCAACTTCGTCGCGTTGGGCTCGGTGCCTGATGCCTCGCGTGAGGGGTGAGACGTTGCTGAGTGACGACCTGGCTGAGGTGCTGAGCGAATTCGCGCGCACCATGCTCACCGACTTCGCGATTCAGGACATTCTCGATCACCTGGTCAAACGGATCGTGGACATCATGCCGATCACCGCGGCCGGGGTAACGCTGATCACGTCCAGTCTGGAGCCCCGCTACATCGCTGCGTCACAGGAGGCCGCGATGCGCTGGGAGCAGCTGCAGAGCGAGTTGAAAGAGGGACCGTGCCTGGCGGCCTACAGCTCGGGCGCTGCGATCTCAGTCCCGGACCTTCGTGCTGAGGACCGGTTCCCTGAGTTCTCTCCGCGCGCCGTGCGGTCGGGGCTTATCGCGGTGTTCACGTTTCCCCTGCGTCACGACGACGCCCCGCTGGGGGCGTTGGATTTGTACCGAGAGACCGCCGGACCGCTGTCACCAGACCATATGCGCGCGGCACAAACGCTCGCCGACGTTGCCTGTGCCTATCTCATCAACGCTCAAGCACGCTCTGATCTCCAGGACGCCTCCGACCAATCGCGCGACGCCGCGCTGCACGACGCGCTGACCGGTCTCCCCAATCGGCTCTTGATGATCGAGCGCCTCGAGCATGCGTTTCACCGAGCGCGCCGCTCCAGCACGACCTCAGCAGTGTTCTTCATCGATCTGGACCGGTTCAAAGAGGTCAACGACA
>CAJCHX010000055.1 GCA_903970215.1 Acidobacteriaceae bacterium | reverse complement strand
GACTTCGGCGTGAAGATCGCCGAGGGGGCCCCGGCGGACATCCAGCGCGATCCAGTGGTCGTCAAGGCCTACCTCGGCGACATCGTGGACGCCGAGGCACCAACCACCGAGCGCACCAGCGGAGGGGCACGCCTGTGACCGCAGTTCTCGAAGCACGCTCCCTCGACGCCGGGTACGGCGCCGGGTCCACCGTGGTCCGCTCCCTCGATCTCGAGGTCCACGAGGGTGAGATCGTGGCCCTGCTCGGCCCGAACGGTGCCGGCAAGACGACGACCCTGAACACCCTGTGCGGTGAACTTGCCCCGTTGGGCGGTGATGTGGTGCTGCACGGTCGCACCGTCACCGGCCCGCTCCACGAGCGGGCACGACTGGGTCTGGGTCTGGTGGCCGAGGAGAGAGCGGTCCTCACCAGCATGTCGGTCACCGACAACCTCCGGGTGACCCGGGCCGATCCCGACCGGGCCTTCGCCCTGTTCCCCGAGCTGCAGGCGCACGCCCGACGCCAGGTCGGTCTCCTCTCGGGTGGCCAGCAGCAGATGCTGGCGTTGGCAATCGCCCTGTCCCGGCCGACGACGGTCCTACTCGCCGACGAGCTGTCGCTCGGCCTCGCTCCCCTGATCGTGGACCGCCTCCTCCGAGCCCTTCGCGATGCCGCCGACAGCGGGGTCGCCGTCCTCCTGGTCGAACAGCACATCGCCAAGGCCATGGCGGTCGCAGATCGCGCCTACGTGATGCGCCGCGGCCAGATCGAGGTGTCAGGCACGGCCACGGAGCTTCGCGGTCGCCTCGTGGAGATCCAAGAGTCCTACCTCGAGGCGCACCCGACGACGATCTCCAATGGATCCGCGCCCGCATGACCGACATCGGCTGGGATCGTGGGACCGACCACGGCCCGCAGAACCTGCGTCACGACGTCGATGTCCACGTGGCCACCATGTCGGGCTACTCCTGTGCTCCGCTGACCGCCGTCGCAGTCCTTCGCTTCGTGCGGCGCGCCCTCCACGAGCTCTTCGGCTGACGCAGTCGACCTTCGACGCCGGCCGCCGAGGCTCGGAGCGGCCGATCCGCGGTCGGCGGCCCGCGCCGCGGAGCGCACCATGCATCCCGCGTCGTGGTCGCTGCGACACCTTCGGGCAGAACCAGGAAAGAAGCGGAACATACGAGTCCGTTTCCCGGTTAGAGTGAAGCGGAACAGTGAGTTCCGTTTCTCCCCAGGAGGCCCCGATGCCTGTACGATCCCCATCCTCGACGACGACGGTCGGCCCGGCGGCCGACACGCGTGCCCGAGGAAGCTCCCGCCGGTGGTGGATTCTCGGCGTCGTGGGTCTCGCGCAGTTGATGGTGGTGCTCGACTCGAGCATCGTGAACATCGCCCTGCCCTCGGCGCAGAAGGCGCTCGGCTTCTCCACCGTCGACCGTCAGTGGATCGTCACGGCCTACTCGCTGGCTTTCGCGTCGCTGCTCCTGCTCGGGGGCCGACTGTCGGACATGGTCGGGCGCAGGCGAATGCTGATCTTCGGTCTGCTCGGTTTCGCCGGGGCGTCGGCCGTGGGAGGCCTGGCGAACAGCTTCACGATGCTGGTGGCGGCCCGTGCCGTGCAGGGCGCATTCGGGGCGATGCTCGCGCCGGCGGCGCTCTCGACACTGACGACGACGTTCACCGAACCGGACGAGCGGCGGACCGCCTACGGCGTGTACGGAGCTGTCTCCGGGGGTGGCGCAGCCGTCGGGTTGCTTCTCGGAGGCGCGCTGACCCAGTACCTGTCGTGGCGCTGGTGTCTGTACGTCAACGTCGCTCTCGCCGTCCTCGCTCTCGGCGGTGCTCTCCTCTGGCTGGAGCACCGGCCCGACGACACA
>CAJCHX010000054.1 GCA_903970215.1 Acidobacteriaceae bacterium | reverse complement strand
GGGCCACGGCGTAGCCGGACCAGTTGGTGGAGGTGGCCGCGCCGTTCACGATCCGGCGGGCGCCGATCCCACCCTGGTTCACGCCGTTGTACACGCCCGTCGGGGTGGGGGAGGAACTGACCACGCGCAGTGGCGCCGGGTGGGCCGCCGTCGCCGCCGCAACCGGTCCGGCGGCGCTGAGCGCAGCCGCCACGACCGCCACCACGGCGACCCCACCACCAAGGGCGAACCGCCCGATCCTTTTGCTGTGACCGTTGTCTCTTTGAGTCATCTCACCATCTTTCACGCATGACTCTTCGGCGCCGGACGGCGGATCGCGAGGACCATTCGCTGCTTGCGGGCTTCCACGCAGGGGGGCTGGTCATTCGCGCTGAGGCCCGTCTCAGGCCGTGCTCGAATCACCACAAAGAGTGATCAACACGGCCGGCACGTCCCGTTTTGCACGTGACCGCCGACACCCGTCATCCAAATCCCGGTTGGCTGCAGGGCGGCCTCCGGACCGTTCGGCGCGGTCGACGACGAGCCCACCGTCGCCTTCGACCCCGTCGTGGCGTCGGCCCCGACCTCGTCGTCGGCGGCCCCCCGAGGCCCCGACCCCGGCCGGCCCGGCCCGCCGTGACGGCCCCGGCGGGCCGCGCCGGGCGGCTGCGAGAACCGGGTCCCCGGGACCGGTGCAGCGCAGGCCGGCCCGGACCCGGGAGGGGGCCACCGATGGCATTCATGCTGGCCACCGTCGAGCTCGAGGACGGCAAGCTCGGCGAGTTCAACGAGATCGTGCCCCACATCGTCGAGGGCGTGGAGGCCCACGGCTGGCGGCTGGTCGGGGCCTGGACCACCGTGGTCGGGCCGCTCCACGAGGTGTTCGACCTGTGGGAGGTGGCGGACGCCAACGCCAACGCCATCGGCGCCGGCCTCGAGGCCGCCCGCCAGGACCCCGAGTTCGCCCGCTGGGCCGCCCGGATGTCCGAGGTGGCCGAGCACGAGGAGCTGCGGCTCCTGGCGGAGATGCCCTCCGCCGTCGACCGGAGCCGCTAGGCCGGACGCTCGTCGTCGAGGTCAGCCGTCACGCCGAACGCGGTCGCCGCGGGAGCTGGCTTCACCAACACCGCCACCGACTGGCCGAGGGCACCAAGTCCCTCGTAGGTCTGGCCGGACTCCAGTTCGACGCGCCGGGACAGCGGGATGTGCGGTCGATCACCGTCGAAGAAGCGAGGTGGCTCGAAGCCGATTCTGGAGGCCCACAGCTCGATAGCGTCCCGGCTCATGAACTGGTTGAGCACACCGGTCGTGCCGATCGCGGCAAGGTTCGTTTCGAAGACGGACCAGTGCGACGGTATCGAGAACTCGAGAAAAGAGAACACGAGCTTTCCACCTGGCCGGAGGATCCGGAAGATGTCCTCGAGGTACCGGTAGGTCTCCTCGTGGAGAAGATGGGTGAAAAGCGAGAAGGCTGAGACCATGTCGACCGAGGAATCGAGAACAGGGACGGTCAAACCCGGCGCCAGTTGGAAGTTCCAGTCGGGTCGCTCGGTGATGCGGGCCGCGTGGTCGAGGAGATCCTGGACGACATCGAGTCCAAGATACGGGCCTTTCATCCAGGTACCCAACTGGCACGCGAGTCGTCCGGACCCGCAACCGATGTCGACGAGGCTGCTGTGCGGATGCAGGCCCTCACTTCGCAGCAGCTCCTGTTCGAGAAATCCGATGGCAGCAAACTCACCTCCGATCGCCTGCTGCATTGCGACGTCCTCGTCCTCGTTTTCGACAAGCTCCCGGACGTGGTTGCGATACGACGTGACGTAATCGGGATCGCTCGACACGTCACAAACGTAGCCGAGCATTCCCTCGGGCAGCCCCGTCCGCCGACCAGGATGGACCACGCCTCCGACGCGGTCACCTAGAGTCTCCGGGCGGACGAGCTGCGCTGCGAGAGCAGGCGGTCGAGAGGAGTGGGCGACCAACGGTGCACTACGACGTCGACATCAATCCCGAAGCGGACGACACTTCGCACGTGATCGTGATGCAGCTTGTCGGCGCGGGCAAGACCGTCCTCGACGTCGGCTGCTCGACCGGGTACCTGGCAGAGGCGCTCAGAGTTCAGGACTGCACCGTCAGCGGCATCGAAATCGATCCGGAGGCGGCCGAGAAGGCCCGTTCCCACATGAAAGACGTGGTGGTCGCGGATCTGGACTCCCAGAAGCTGACGTCACTCGGCATCGCAGAACGATTCGATGTCATTGTCTTTGCCGATGTGCTCGAGCACCTGAAAGATCCTCTCTCCGCACTTCGAGACGCAAAGGAGCTCTTGAACCCAGGCGGCTACGTGGTCATTTCGATTCCGAACGTGGCACACGGGGCGGTGCGGCTCGCTTTGCTCGACGGTCGATTCGACTACTCGGCCACGGGACTTCTCGACGAGACCCACATCCGCTTCTTCACCCGCTCGACCCTGAACGAGTTCGTCGCCCGAGCCGGTTTTGCGGTACAGGTCATGCGACGGACGGTCGCGCCGGTGTTCCAAACCGAGATCCGACTGGACCCCGGCAGCGTTCCTGCATCGGTGCTTCCCCGCCTCGAGGCGGACGAAGACGCTGATACCTATCAATTTGTGTTTTCGGCCGTTCCTATCGTGGATGGCAGTGATCGGCTCGCCGCCATCTACCGTGATCGTGAGCAGGAGCTGACGGCCCTGCGACAGGGTCTCGCCGAGATCGTCCGGCGGGCGGACATCGGCCCGACAGCGCCGACGATCGGCATCCTGGCCGTCGGCGACACGAGCGCCGACCTGGTGCGCGCCGAAGTGCTCGAAGGCGAACTCCGTCGACGGCTCGACGGCTTCCGGCTTCGACGAGTCGGCGCCGACACCGCAGAGGCGCTGACGAACGCGGAGGACCTGAATCTTGCGATGGGGTCGATGGACGCAGTCGTGTTCACCGGCGCCATCGGAGAGCGGGCTTCGCTCGCGGCTCGGCTTCGGGATGCGGGCATACGCACCGTTGCCTTCGCTGCAGACGCCATCCCGGCGACCGGCTTCGAGACCGTCTCGGTCTCCGTCGTCGGAGCTCCCTCGGCGGACCCGGGACAGGTGACCGTCCCGGACCCGGCACTCGCCGCCGCCAGCGTCTTCGACGCCGACCTCCTGGCCAAGCGGGTCGACTTTCTCCGTTTGATGGGTGAGGTCCCGCCGAGCCGCAGCTACCTGCTCGCAGCGTTCCGCGGGTTGCCCGATCGCAATGGTGCGGTGCTCCGGAACCTGCGGCAGGTTGCGGACTCGCAAGGCGTCGAGCTGGTGCTGGTGGGCAAGCCGGATCAAGCCTCGCCGTGGAGTCTCAGTTCGGAGCTCCCCGTGGACGTCGTTGCGGCTGTCGCTGGCGCGGATCTCGTGCTCACCGACGAACCGGGGCCGCTCGCCATCGCACTCTCACTCGGACGACCGGCCATCGGCGTGGCCTCCGCGAGCGACGCGAAGTTGGAGGATCTGGCGAGCTGGTTCGGAGACGGAGACCTGGTGGTCACCCGCTTCTCCGAAGTGGCCGGGTCGCTCCCGCTCGCACGGGCCCGGGCTGCGGACCCGGGAGCGCGGGCACGAGTCGACCAAGCACTGGCTGTGCAACTGGACGAGCTGGCCGCACGGCTGATCGCCTCGGCGTTGCGGAGGGGTCCAGCCACCGTCTCAGCCCGCATCCTGGAGCTCCAGGACGAGGTCAACGTCCTGCGAGCGACAAATGGAGGGCTCGTCGTTCGACAGCGGGCGGAGCGCCTGGCATTCGGCCGCCGTGCCGCCGAGCTTCTTGCTGAGCAGGTCCCGACAGGGGGCGGTCGCGAGTGGTCGGAGATGCGGCGCCTCGTGCAGGCGAACGAGGAACTGCTCGCAGAGCTGGTCGAGGTGCGAAGCCAACTCGAGGGAGGAGCAGACAGCCAGTCCGAGTACGAGCGCCTGCGCAGAGCAGAAGAGGACGCCAGGAGAGAGCTCGAAGCGCTCCTGGCGACTCGGACGTTTCGCACCGTCCGACCGGCGCGAGAGGTCTACCGGCGCCTCCGGACAGCTCTTCGCCGATGACGGGCGACGACGTCGAGCGCCTGCCCGCCGGCGCTCGAGCCTTGGCTCTCGGCCGTCAGTCCGGGACGTGTCTCTTCGGCTCGAGCGTCCCCTCTGGTGTTCCGGATCGCGTGGTTGCCATCCTCGAAGCCCACAGCTCGGTCGGCGCAGTGCTTCCGCACTGCACGATCGGCGGCCTCGGACCTGCCGAGGGCGGGCGGCGAGCTGAGCTCGCCGCAGGCAGGCCGACGGCAATCGCTGTCGAGGCAGGCCTCCTGAATGGCCTGAGCGTGGATCCACACCTCGACGACGAGGCGGAGGTCGTGGCGGCGATCGCCTCCCATGTTCGTGACAGCGGCATGCGCGTCGTCACGGAGCCGTCGTGGGTCGTTGAAGGCCCAGCCGTATCGAGCGCCGAGCCGGAGCGGGTCTTCGGATCGGAGATCCTTGTCATCACGGCGTTTCTCGACGATGGCCCGGCGTTCCTCGACGACCTCCTGGCGTTCGACCTCATCCGTTCGTTGCGGGACCAGGTCGTCGATGCGCAGATCACTGTCCTGCTCACCGATGGGTTCGACTCCGGAGCCCAAGTGGAGCGGTTGCGCGCCAATGGTGTCACGGTCGTCGTGCCACCCGTGGACCGGGACAGGTGGCTCCTCGAACGGTCCGGCCGCTTCTCGCACGCCATCCTCACCTCGTCGGGCATGCAGTCGCTCTCGTGGTCCTGGCTGGCGAGGACGCAGCCGCAGGCAGCCCGGATCCTCTACCTCTCCGCTCTGCCATTTCGCGAGGTCAGTGCACTGGCTCCGCTCACTCCGCCACGAGAGCAGGAGTCACTGGAGTCTGTCCGAAGCGGGGTGGAGGCGCAGGTCCTCGAGATCGCTCGTTCAGCTGACGCGATCTGGTGCGACGTGGATGCCGACGCGCGCTGGGTTCGGGGCTGCCTGCCGGCAGTGCCCGTGCATGTCATCTCGTCGTCCATCGAACGCAGCGCCGACGCAGCAGCGCTCTGCGACCGACGTGGGATCCTGATCCTCGGTGACGCCGGCCACGACGTCGTGGCCGCCAACGAGGACGCAGCAGGAGCGGCGCTCGAGCAGCTCGTACCGAGCCTACGGTTGCGGCATCCGGATCTCGCCGTCAGGGTGGTGGCGGAGCGCCCGTCGCCCTATCTGCGCCACGCCGCGACACGCGGGATGGTGGAGGTCATAGGGGCCGAGCACGCTCGTGAGGCGGCGGCCAGATCCCGTCTGATCCTCGATCTGCATGCCTTCGGAACAGGCGGCGAGGCGACCATACGGTTGGCGCTGGCATCCCGCACGCCTTTCGTGGCGCATCCGGGAGCCAACACCAGACTGGATCTCGGTCATCTGGGAGCAGTGTCGCTCTTCGGTGCCGTCGCCGATCTCTCGTATCGGGCGGAGGCGCTGCTCGACGACGATGATCGTTGGTTGCACGTCCAAGCTCTGATGGACCAGCTCGTCGCCGAGGAGTTCAGCGGGGCCAAGCGCGCCATGGCGCTCCGGGCAGCACTGTGTTCGTTGGGCATCGAAGCTCGCATGGCACAGGGTTCCTGGATCGAGGCAGGCTCGCAGAAGGACCGTCCGCGTCATCGCCAGCTGCCGACCGTGAGCACGAGACCGCACGGGTTCAGGTCGCTCCCGCTGCGCAGCGAAGGCCTTCCTGGGCTGTGGGAGCACGACGCCCGGTATCAGCTCTGGGCGCAGCGGCACGGTCCGACACCGGATGCACTTGCTGCGATCGAAGCGGATGTCCGTGCGCTTCCGTATCATCCGCTGATCTCGGTCCTCGTGCCGGTGTACAACACCCCTCCGGACATCCTGAGAGCGACGATCGACTCGGTGCGCGATCAGCTGTACGAGAACTGGGAGCTCTGCCTGGCGGACGACTGCTCGTCGTCGAAAGAGACGCAGTTGATCCTGGCGGAGGCAGCGGCTCTCGGTGGCGTGAAGGTCGTGCGTCTCGAGGAGAACAGCGGGATCTCGGCTGCGACCAACGCAGCTGCCGCCGTGGCCGAGGGCGAGTACTTCGCCTTCTTGGACCACGATGACCTTCTCAAGCCCCACGCCTTGGCCCAGGTCGTCCGATGGCTCAACGCCGACTCGGAGCTCGACTACATCTACACGGATGAGGACAAGGTCGACGCATCCGGCGACCTGCTCATGCCCCACCTGAAGCCTGACTGGTCCCCGAACCACATCATGTCGCAGAACTACGTGTGCCACCTCGTGGTCGTGCGCGCCTCGCTGTTCGCTGAGGTCGGTGGTCTGCGCTCGAGCTTCGACGGGAGCCAGGACCACGATCTGGTCCTTCGGGTGGTCGAGCAGACCGAGCGCATCGCTCACATCCCTGAGCCCCTCTACACGTGGCGGCTCACGCCAGGCTCCACGTCCGCAGGTGTCGACGCCAAGCCGTACGCCGCCGATGCGGCCAAACGCGCGCTGCGGGAGGCCCTCGAGCGGCGAGGCCGTCCGGGAACGGTCGTTGACGGCTCCATCCCCGGTATGTTCCGGACCAGTTACCGGATACCGGGCTCACCCCGCGTGGCCATCATCATCCCGACCAAGGGTGCGCTCCATCTCTTGGAGCCGTGCATCCGGAGCATCTATCAGAAGTCGACGTATCCGAACTTCGACGTTGTGGTGGTCGACAACCAGACCACGGACGGCCCGACGCTCGAGTACCTCGCGAACTTTCCCGGAAGGGTCGTCCACTACGACCACATCTTCAACTACGCCCGCATGATGAACGCCGCCGCTCGGATCGTCGACTGTGACGTCCTGCTCTTCCTCAACAACGACACGGAGGTGATCACCCCGGACTGGATCGAGCGCCTCTTGGAGCACGTCATGCGCCCTGAGGTCGGCGTCGTCGGCGGCCGGCTCTACTTCGAACCGGGCCGCATCCAGCACGAGGGCATCCTCGTCGGCGTCGGCGGATGGGCAGCGAACGTGGATCACGGCGGCTACTGGGGGCGCGGCGACATCGTCCGCGACACGAGCGCCATCACGGGCGCATGCACGATGATTCGCTCCTCGGTCTACTGGCGGGTCGGGGGGAACGAAGAGCGGCTCAGGGTCGCCTACAACGATGTCGACCTCTGCCTGCGCGTCCGGCAGGCCGGTTACCAGGTGGTGTACACGCCCTACGCGGAACTGTTCCACTACGAGGGGGCCAGCCGATCCGGGATGGAGCACGAGGAGGACGGTCCACAGTTCGGGATCCGATGGCGGCCGACCGAATGGATCGATCCGTTCTACAACCCGATCTTCCAGCCCGGCGTGCCGCCGTTCATCATCGGGGTCTGACGTGGGCCTGTTGCGATCGCAGCGCCGCCTCGAGGGTACGCCAACCGACGCCGGGAACCGATGGCTTCACGGCTGAGCGCGCCCGACACGCCGAGACCCTCACAGCATGCCCGGCAGGCCGTCGGTCGTCGCGACGATGCCCAAACAGGTTCGCGTCAGCAGCAGCGAGGCATCGCCGCAGGGACAGTGATCCTCTGCCTTCTCATCTGGGTGTGGCGCCGACCTCAGCAGCTCCTGCATCCCTATGTCTGGGATGAGGAGGCCGACTGGATCCAGTTGTTCGTCCAGCACGGCTGGACCGGCGCCTTCAAGCCCATAAACGGCTACCTCGAGCTGCCGGCCAACGCGCTGGTGGTTCTCTCGGCGCAGCTGTCGTTCGCGCACCTCCCCCAGCTCATGTACGCCTTCGCCACGCTGTTCTTCCTGGTGACCATCTGCCTCATCGTCTACCCGTCCTCCCATTTCGGCGGCGTGCGTGTCCGCTGCGCCTTTGCGTTGGCCGCCGTGCTGGTTCCTGCCAACCCGGAGACGTTCGGCGTTCTGCTGTACTCGTTTTGGTGGGCGACCCTCTGGCCGCTCATCATCATCGGTTGGAAGAGGCCGCGCTTCGGAGCCCGCGTGCCGCTGCTGGCGATAGCAGCGCTGAGCAGTCCCGCCGGCGGGGCACTGTTCATCGTCTTCGCTGTCTCGTACCTGCGTCGCCGGCGCCAGCACGACCTCGTCAGTGCGCTCGTGCTTGCCGCGGGCTTCGTCACGCAGCTGGCCCTGACGGCGGGGTCGCCTCGCGGCGCCGTCATCCAAAAGTCGGCCGGGTTCGTTGCGGTTGCCGATCAGATCCTGCGCATTGGAGGGTTCTACCTGCTCCGTTGGGATGAGCAGCCGACCGCTGGTTACGGCTTCTTGACCTTTGCCGGCTTCATGTTCCTGCTTGCGCTGCTCGGCGGGGTGATCTACGCATCGGTGCGCACGACTGACACAGCGTCGCTGCTCTACGTCGGAACGCTCATCTTCGTCGTTCTCAGCGCGACGCCCGCGCCGCTCGTCAGCGACCCACTGTTCGTCGGGCGCTACTTCTTTCTCCCCTTCATCGGACTCTCCTGGGTGCTGATCTACCTGGTCGCGCCGTCGACGTGGCGTGGCCACCCTCGGGTGGAGCGCGTCGCAGTCAAGCGGATGCAAGGCGTCGCGGTGGGTCTGCTGGTGCTGGCCCTCTTCGGCCTGCCCGCGGCATTTGCGAGAGCACCGGCCACGACGGCTGCCAAGCTCTCGTGGTCGCACGAGCTCCAGATCTGCGCAGGCAGTACGAGCCGTGCGTTCGACGTGCCGGTCTACGTCGACGGCTCGCTCGGAAGCTACTGGTCGGTTGTGATGTCGCCGGAGCAGTGCCGCCGGTTGGCCTGACCGCACCAACGTCCATGGACATCGCACCTGGGCCGGCATCGGCGAGCGTGCGGCTCAGCGAGCACCCTTGGTGGCGAGGACGAGGAACTGCTTGCCGAGGATGGGCCACGCTGCTGGCGTCCGGAGGTACAACCGTGTCAGGGCGGGCGACGGAGGGAGAACCCCGCGGAACGAGAACGGGATGAACCGCGGAATGATACGAGATACCTCAAAGCCAGCTGCGTGAAGATGTTCAGCCACCGCGACATGTGTCAGAGCCAGCGTGTGGTCTGCGCAGTCGAAGTAGTCCTTCGAGCAGTATCGAAAGTTGGGACCGAGGACGGCGATCGTGCCCCCCGGTTCAGCGCAGGAGTACAGCTTCTCCAGTGTGGAGGCGACGACCTCCTGGGTGGGCAGGTGTTCCAGGAAGTTGGAGACGAAGATGCCGTCGAAGTAGGACGCGGGAAGGTCTGCCTCCGCAAAATCACAGAAGATGGCCTTGACGTCGGGGTCGCGGAACTCCGCGTGGTCGACGACGTCGACCACCCAGCGTTCGAGTGCAGGCACGGCGTTGATGAACTCGCAGCGACCCGCAGCGGGATCGAGCACGCGTTGCGGCTTCGCCATGCGAGCGTAGATGTACGACGCGATCTCGGTCCACACCGCCTGCCGGCTCGTCTGGTTCACCCCTCGGAACCGATACTCGTACAGCCGCTCGTAGTTCATCCCTGGAGGGTAGTCTCGGCGACCAGCCGTGCGGTGCCCCCGGGTCACGACGGTCGCTCCTCGTTCCGCTGCGCCTCGGTCGGGCCATCCGCTAGGTTTCTGCAGTTCATGGCCCCCGCAATGCGGTCGTTCGCAGCCTGATGTCGGTGGAGGGCCACGTCGACGGACCCGCTCACCACAGGAAGGCGCGTGTGTCGAAGGCGGGGGCAGACGCCGCTGGACGGTGGCTGACGAGGCTGAGGTCCGTCGAGGCCTCCCATCCCCTGGCGGCGGCAGTTGTGGTGGCTCTCGTGGTGTCGATCGGAACGTGGTCAGTGGCACTGGCCGCTCCGATCGGTGGTCTCGATGGCAGCTGGCAGACCGCGCTCGTCGCCGGATTCGAACATCTTCGTTTCGGATCAAACGTCGTGTTCACATACGGACCGTTCGGCTTTCTGACCCTCGGTACGTTCGTCTCGGGCGTGACGGCGGTCAGTACGCTGCTCTACCTGTTCCTGGTGCGGGTTCTCTTCGCCCTGCTGCTGTTCAGTGCACTGCGGGGACGGACGTCGTTCGGGGTTCGCCTCGTGCTGGTCTGGCTCAGCGTGGCTGTCTGCGCAAACCTCGTCGACGGTGGCGACCTCATCCTCGCACCTGCGCTGCTGCTGGCTGTTCGGGTGGCACGGCCATCCGACGTTGACAGCGTTCGACGGTCACGGCTGCTCTTCGCCTGCCTGGGCTGCCTTGGCGGGCTGGCTCTGCTGGAGAAGTTCAGTGGCGGTGCGATCATCCTCGCGATGCTGGTTGTCGCGTCGGTCTCGTACCTGCCGGATGTCTCCCGAATCGCTGTCGGTCTCGGCTCATCGGTCCTGACGTTCCTGCTCTTGTGGATCGCCGCCGACCAGCAGCTCGGTGCGGTCGGTTCGTACCTGCACGGCTCGCTGTCAGCGAGCGTCGATTATGCCGCTGCCATGAACATCCATGATCCGGCTCGGGGCAGCGAGAACTGGTACGCCGTCGCGGTTCTGCTCGGGCTGGTTCACCTCGTCGTTCATTACGTCTGGGGGCGCCGAGGTGTCGTCTGTGTGGCAACCGTTCTCGTGGTGCTGGGCTGGACCTGGGGGGCCGTGAAAGAGGGGTTCGTGCGCCACGATGCCCACGATCTCGTCTTCTTCGGGCTGTCGGTGGTCCTGGTCAGCGCGCTGGCGTCGGGCCTCTTCATGGCCCGGCAGCTGATGGTCGTGTTCGTCGCGTCGATCGTTGCGCTCACGGCGGCTGGTTCGGTGCCTGCCTCGCTCGCTGATCCCGTGTCCAGCGTCAAGCTGCTGGTGAACGACGTTCGGACTGCAGCGTCATCGCAGCGCCGCACAGCTGCGCTGGACCGCTCCCGTGCCTTGCTCCAAGCGAGCGCGACCGACGGTTTGCCGAAGCACATCCTGGCGCTGATCGGGGACGCGAGCGTCGCCGCCTACCCGACGGAGGTCGGGCTCAGCTGGACCTATCCGCAGCTGCGGTGGCGGTTCGTCCCGGTCCTTCAGGGTTACTCGGCCTACAGCCCCTATCTCGACGACCTCGATGCCAGCTACCTGCAGTCGCCTCGCGCCCCGAAGTACCTCGTGTACCAGTCGTCGACGATCGATGGGAGGGATGCGGCCTTCGATCCGCCGCAGGCGACGCTCGCGCTGCTGTGCGGCTACCGGAGCCTCTACAAGACTCAGGTGTGGCAGCTGCTGGTGAAGGGCCCGGACCGCTGCGGCGCACCTGTGCCCGTTCGCTCTGTCGCCGTCAAGCTCGGTCAGATGGTCGACGTCCCGCAACCAGGGCGGGATGAGGTGGTCACAGCAGAGATCTCCGTGGATGCGCCCGTGAGAGCCAAGGTGGAAGGACTGCTCCTGAAGCCGCCCCCGGTGTACGTGGACTTGCGTGATCAGGCCGGCTCAGGAACGTACCGGTTCGTGGCCGCCACGGGACCCGACCCTCACGTGGTTGGCGCAGGTCCCGGCGTCGGTCGCCTGCCGGTGACGCTCTCGGGCGTGCCGACGACCCAGATGAGCTTCAGCGGTGGTGGCTGGCCGGATGGCGGCGGAAAGGTCGAGGTGCGGTTCTTCGAACTGGCGATCAAACCCCGATAGGGCGGCCCGTCGGGAAGGCTCGCAGCATTACGGGCCTCAGTGCGTGCTGCTGGTCCGATCGATCCTGCGGGGCGGGTCGCTCAGGCCGCAGATCGTCGTCGGACGACCCGCAGGCAGGGTCATCTCGAGCCGCTGGCCCCCGAGGGACTCGCTGAGCAGAGCCTGGCCCGACGCGCTCAGGGAGTGGCTCACTCCCGGCCCGGGCGGGGATCCCACGAAGAGCACGAACGTAGCGCCCGGCGCCGACTCCACGCTCACTGCCCCGGTGGCTGCCACGCCGTCGAGCGCGACCTGTGGGGCACGGCTCTTGGGTCGGAACACGATGCAGCCATCGACCTTCACGTGCACGCTCACGTGCGCGGCGGCGACGTAGCGCAGTCCTCCGAGGTGCGGGTCGGAGGTCGGCGCAGCGAAGGCGACCTCGTAGGTTGCAGCCGCAGCCAGCATCTGCTGGCTCGTCAGCGCCGGAGGTCGGAGCTCCCCTTGGTGCAACAGGTACACGAACTGCGTCTGCAGGTTCGGTGCGTACGGGCTGTAGGAACTGAGGGTCGCGCCGCCCTTCACGAGCGCTGCTTCGGTCAGGACCTGACTCTTCTCCGTGTTCACCAGCGGCCTGTACCCGGTCAGGTACGTCTGAAGAGCGGAGATGTCGCTGACCAGGACCAGCGCAGCGATGACGAGCAGCGGTGGTCCGGCCCGAAAGGCCGTAGCGCGGCCCACCGCAGCGAGGAGAACCGGGAGCAGGAG
Organism: Acidobacteriaceae bacterium; assembly: GCA_903970215.1. Classification (GTDB taxonomy): domain Bacteria; phylum Actinomycetota; class Actinomycetes; order Mycobacteriales; family Mycobacteriaceae; genus Tsukamurella. The sequence goes on along the minus strand of CAJCHX010000054.1, from coordinate 2,530 downwards.
GCAGATGATGACGTAGACGTAGCGAGACGCGGGAGCGTCGCCGCCTTGCGCTCGTGCCAGCGCCGTGATCACGAGGAAGACGACGACTGCGCTCAGCATCCCGACACGCTCGGGCTGTCGAAGCAGCGAGGACCATGTCACGCAGATGAATGCAGCGAGGCCCACGGCAATGGCCGCTCCGGCGCCCTCGAGGCCGACAGCCTGTCCGAGTGAGTCCGAGATGCTCGTGAGGACGAAGGCGGGCACCCCCAAGATGGCCGAGGGAGTGATGTGATCGGCCTTGATCCCGGAGTGGCCATACCGTTCGTACCAGAGCAGGTAGGCGACCAGGGGCACAGCCACGATGGCAGCCATCACCCGTACCCCGCATCGCAGCAGCGCGGCGACCGCAACAGCGACGAGCATGGCGACGCCGACGGCCGAGCACATCAGAGATCCCAACGTCAGGGCGGACGCGGCGGCCATCCGCCATGCTCCGATGTGGGGATGTCTGACCAGCAGGAGCGCTCCGAGCCCCAGAGCGAGCGGGCCGACGAAGGTGATCTGGAAGGCGGTCCCGAGGTTTTCGGCGCCAGGCCCGAAGAAGACGAAGGGCACGACGCCGAGTGCCGCGACCGTGCTGCTCGTGACGTCATCGCGAGCCAACCGGTAGATGAAGTGACAGGTCAGCAGGTGCACCGCAACGAGCGGCACCACGTACGGCCAGTAGTGGTGGATGCCGAAGAGGGTGTAGAGGAGTCGCCAGAGCACGATCGGCAACGTGACCCAGTGCTCGTTGTGGGGCGCCCAGATGGACAGGGCTGGGTGATGAAAGCCACGGTCGACGATGAAGTCCCATTCATCGGCGAAGAACCAGAACCGGTCGTCTTGCACGAGCAGGTACGCCCCACCGGCAGCCAGGCTGATCACGTGCAGGATCAGCCCGAGATGCTGCGAGAGACGATCGCCGGTTGGAGGCCGATCATGGCGGGGCTGCGCCGCCCGCGAACGTTCAGGAGTGAAGACCGTCACGGCTTCACCTGCGGCGACCTCGAACGTGCTGAAGATGGTGTGCGGGCTCGGAGCGCTCGACGAGGGCCACCGAGGGTGTCGACGGGGATCGGCTCTACGCCCGCTTAGATCCGTCCATCTTCCATGGCCTGCGCGATCCACGGGATCACCTCGTCAAGCGTCTCGCTGAGGGAGGTCGTCGCCTCGTAGCCGAGAACGTCTTTCGCCTTCTGGACGTCAGGAACCCGGCGCTGCACGTCGAACTCGAACGGCGTGTCGCTGGAGAGGCGCAGCGGTTCGTCAGCGCCCTTCACCTTCCGCCAGATGACCTCGGCCAGTTCCGTGACACTCGTGGAGACTGCGGTGGACAGGTTGAAGTCCTCGTTCGTCGCCGCCTCGTGCTCCATGGCCGTGACGATGCCCTTCGCCAGGTCACCCCCGTAGGTGTAGTGGCGGATCTGGCTTCCGTCTCCGAGGATGTGCAGCGGATCCTGCCCTTTGAGGACCTTCTGCACGAGGTCGGGAACCACGTGGCTCATGGCGAGCTTCACGTTTCCAGACATCACCTCGACGTCACCGAGCGCTCGACTCTCGCCCACACCGACGCAGTTGAAGGGACGGAGGATCGTGTACGGCACCTCGTACTGGTCCCAGGCCGCCCGCGCGAAGTACTCGACAGCCAGCTTCTGGAAGCCGTAGGAGGACAGCGGGGGTGGTATCCGTCGCTCGTCGCCCTCGGCCGACGGCCAGTGATCGGTCGATTCGAAGACCATGGAAGAGGAGAGGTAGGTGACCTTCTTGAGTGGTCCGGTCTTGCGGGCCTCGATCGCGGCGTCACAGGTCGCGGCGATGATGCGCTCGTTCGCAGCGAGGAGGTCGTAGGCGTAGGTGTGGAAGTAGGAGATGCCCCCGATGAGCGCAGCCCCTGCGATGAGGTGATCTGCCTGCTCGAGGAGCTTGACCATCAGGTCGATGTCGCGGACATCACCCTCGGTGAAGTGGTAGTTCGGGTGATCGTCGTAGGACTTCGTGACCGGCCCGTACTTTGAGTAGTTGTCGATGCCGAGGACTTCGTACCCACGACGAAGGAGCTCCTCGACGACGTAGCCGCCGATGAAGCCGGCCGATCCGGTGACGACGACACTGCTCATGCTGGGACTCCTGTTTTCTGTCGAAGTTGCTCGGTGGTGAGTCGTGGGCCGAAGGCGAACCGGTACCAGTGCAGGTAGCGGGGCATCCAGGCCATCATCTTGAAGTTGGAGACGCCGAAGCTGCGGTCGAGCCAGATGGTCGGGACCTCCGCGACGGGCCGCCGGAGCCGTCGTGCCTTGGCCACGAGCTCGATGCCGACCTCGAAGCCGGCGTTGGAGTCGATCCCGACCTCCTCGACGAACGCCCGACTGTAGGCCTTGAACGAGTTGGTCGGGTCGTAGGTGCCGACGCGCCCGAAGAGGCCGAGGGTCTGGCCCGCCAGCTTCGACAGCATGCTCTTGAGTCCGGGCCCCCCCACCTGCTGACCGCCGTGCGAGTAGCGCGACGC
>CAJCHX010000053.1 GCA_903970215.1 Acidobacteriaceae bacterium | reverse complement strand
ACCGCAGTAGACGTTGCCGTCGTCGCACGGCCGGAGCGGCGAGGTGCAGATCGGCCCGGGCGAGTTGCCGTCGTTGTACACGTAGCTCGCACCCGCCATGTTGTTGGTGAAGCCGACGAATGCCGACGACCGGTACGTCTCCGTGGTGCCCGTCTTGCCGGACAACGGCAGGTCCCAACCGGCGCGGGAGGCCGAGCCGTATGACGTGCCGCCTGGCTTGTCGTCGTGGCTCAGTGCGTTCGCCAGAGTGTCGGCCAGCCCCTTTGCGATCACCTGCTGGCACGGCTGGGAATTGAACGGCACGGCTATGGTCTCCGGCTTGCCGGTCTGGTCCAGCACCGGCGCTCCGTCGCCGTCACGCTTGATCTGCGTGATCGACTGAATCGGGTTGGGTGGGCACCACATGCCGTGTGACGCGAGAGTCGCAGCCACGTTGGAGAGCTCCAGGTCGTTGACCGCTGTCGGGCCCAGGGTGAACGATGCCAGGTTCTGCTTCTTGAACATGTCGGCCAGGCTCATCGTGCCGATGCCCGAGCTTCCGGGGTCGGTGTACGAGCGCATGCCCAGCCGGACGGCCATGTCGACGGCGGGCGTCACGCCGACCTGGGTGATCAGCTTGACGAACGCAGTGTTCGGTGAGGTCGCGAACGCCTCGGTCAGAGACATCGACGGCGCGTAGTTACCCGCGTTGTGCACGCAGTAGTAGTCGGCCGGGCAGCCTGCCGCGCCACCGTTACCGAAGCCCTTCACCGAGTAGAAGGACGGGACGGACAGCGTCGTGTTGGTGCCCATGCCCTTCTCCATGGCTGCGGCTACGGTGAATATCTTGAAGGTCGATCCGGCACCATCTCCGACCTGGGAGAACGGCTCCGGCTGCACCGTCTGGCTCTTGGTCGCGTCCAGGCCGTACACCCGGCTGGAGACCATCGCCACCACGTCGTGTGAAGTCTGGCCCGGCCGGATGATGTTCATCACCTCGGCGATGTTGGACAATGTCGGGCTCGCGACGCTGTTCACGCCGGCCTGCACGGAGTTCTGCACACGTGGGTCCAGCGTGGTCCGGATGGTGTAGCCGCCGCGGTCCACCTGGTCTTTGGAGAGCCCGGCCTGGGCGAGGTACTGCAGAACGTAGTCGCAGAAGTAGCCGCGGTTGGCCGCCGCGGAGATGCAGCCCTGGGGCAGCGTGTTCGGGTGGGGTAGCACGCCGAGCGGCGCCGACTTGGCCTTCTCGTAGTCGGCCGCACGATCGGGGAAGTTCTGCACGAGGGTGTCGAGCACGGTGTTTCGACGGATGAGGACGCCCTGCGGGTTGGTGTAGGGGTCGAGCGCGGAGCTCGACTGCACCATTCCCGCGAGCATGGCGGATTCCGGGATGTCCAGTTGCGACGCGTGCTTACCGAAGTAGGTCTCTGCGGCGATCTCGATGCCGTAGGCACCGTTGCCGAACGGGACCAGGTTGAGGTAGCGCGCCAGGATCTGTTCCTTGGCGATCACCTTCGCGCGGGCGTCATTGACGTTCGGGTCCTGCTCTGCGCGTTCTTCGAGCGTGCGCTCGAGGGTGAGCGCCATGCGGACCTCGCGGAGCTTGCGCGCGGGGGTGGTCTCCGTGGCGGCTCGCCGGTCGGCGTCCGTCCGCGCCAGGACCAGGAGTTGGTAGTTCTTGATGTACTGCTGGTCGAGCGTCGATGCGCCCTGCTGGACCTCGCCGGCGGACGAGTTCTTGAGGAACGCGCGGACGGTGCCCTGCCAGTCGACGCCGTCGTGGTCCATGAACCGCTTGTCCTCGATCGAGATGATCGATCGCACCATATCGGGCGAGATCTGCTCGAACGGGACCTGCACGCGGCGCTGGTCGTAGAGGTAGGCGATCGGCGCTCCGGTCGAGTCGGTCACCGTGGTCACCTCCGGGACCTGACCCTCGAGCAACTCGGACGAGATGTTGTCGACGGTATCGGCTGCCCGGTTGGACACCAGCCCCACGCCCCCTACGAACGGGAACAGGAGTCCGGCTACCAGCAGACCCGCCAGTAGGCAGCATCCGACCAGCCAGGCGATCGTCTTCGACTTCGGCACGCCCATCAGGATACGTGCCGCCGCCAGCGCAGCGTCGACACCGAACGACACGACCTGACGGCGCGCCGGGCTCGGGACGATCGTGCAATTTTTCTAGTACCGATGTGTCGGATTTCCCAACCCCGTCAGCTTGATGTTGTCGTGTGATTCAGGTAACACTATTGCAGACGGTGTGGTGCACGACCACAAGAGCCCCTCGGGGGTGGTCGCCACCGTAGGGAACTACGCCATGGATCTGTGCGAGAGGGGACCGACGATGACCAACCTTGGACGCGTGCTCACGGAGGATGAGGACCGGCTGGCCTGGGTGTCGCACGCGAAATGCCGAGAAGTCGACCCCGACGAGTTGTTCGTACGTGGCGCGGCGCAGCGCAAGGTCGCGACCATCTGTCGCCACTGCCCGGTACAGCTCGAATGCGGCGCCGATGCCCTCGACAGTCGGGTGGAGTTCGGCGTGTGGGGCGGCATGACCGAACGCCAGCGTCGCGCACTGCTGCGCCAGCACCCCGAGGTGACCAGCTGGCGGGCCTTCTTCGAGGCGCAGCGCAACCGCAAGCGCTTCGCCGGCTGAGTTCCCTACGAGTTCTGGAGCCACGCGTCCACGGGCGCGTGGCTCTCGGCCATTCCGAGTCCCTGCATCACGGCCCCCTGCATCACGGCCACTGCATAACTGCCGGCATCACTGCCCCGCAGCACCGACGTCGATCAACCGCGACGGTGTCGCGGCTGATCGTCAGCCGACCACCTGTTCGGCGACCGCCTGCAGAGTTTCGAGCGTGGCCACCTCGAACGGGAGTGACGGAACCCCGACCACGCGCACATCGGGATTGCGCTGGACGAATTCGGTGAGAACGGCCACCTCGTGCGCCGCGGCCTGGGCCCGCCAGCTGTGCACCCGCAACACGGCAGCGGCGACGGGGTCGTGGCATGCGGTGGCCGCCTCCGCCGCCTCTTGCGGCGGCACGTTCGCGAGGCTCGGGTGCGTGCGGTTGACGATCAGGCCCACGAACGGCATCCGTTCCGTCCGGAGGCGTTCGATGAAGTACGACGCCTCGCGCAGCGTGTCCGGTTCCGGGGATGCGACGACGACGAAGCGGGTGCTCGGCTTCGCCAGCAGAGAGTAGGTACGGTCGGCGCGCTCTTGGAATCCACCCAGCAGGCTGTCCATCTGGCCAACGAAAACCGATGCGTCCGAAAGCATCTGGCTCCCGACGATGGTCGAGACCACTTTCAGTGCGATGCCCATCCCGCCGGACAGCACGCGACCTACTCCGCGTGTCGGTGCTGCGATCAACCGCATCAGCCGGGAGTCCAGGATCGAACCGAAGCGTTTGGGTGCGTCCAGGAAGTCGAGCGCGTTGCGCGACGGGGGCGTGTCCACCACCACCAGGTCCCAGCGGTCGTCGACGACCAGCTGGCCGAGCTTCTCCATCGCCATGTACTCCTGCGTGCCGGAGAACGACGAGGCGATGGTCTGATAGAAGGGATTCGCCAGGATCTCCTGGGCCCGCCCGGGATCCGCGTGTTCGGTGACCATCTCGTCGAAGGTCCGTTTCATGTCGAGCATCATCGCGTGCAGCGAACCAGTGCCGGTTATCTCGACGCGCTGCGGCTCGTTCGTCAGGTCGGCGACGCCCAGGGCCTGCGCGAGACGGCGCGCCGGGTCGATCGTCAGGACCACCACGTTCCGGCCCTGTTCTGCGGCCCAGAGCGCCATGGCGGCCGCAGTGGTCGTCTTGCCCACGCCGCCTGCGCCGCAGCACACGACGACGTGCGTGTTCGGGTCGGTCAGCTCGGGCCCCATCGACAGCCGGTTCATTACGCTCCCGCCTTGGTGAGGATGTCCGCCAACTCGTAGATCCCGCTCAGGTCGACGCCGTCGGGCAGCAACGGGAGTTCGAGCACTGGACGGTCGGGTGCGATCCTGTCCAGGTCGGTGCGTGCCTGCTCCTGTCCGCCCAGAGTGCGGGCGTAGTCGATGGTCTCGGTGAGTAGCCCGGCGAATCCGTCGTCGTCGACCTGCAGGCCGGCTGCAGTGAACTGCTCGCGCACGGCCGCGGCGTCGATCCGCCCGTCGGCGACCGGACCCACGAGGTCGTCGGGGAGGTACCGGGGTAGTGCTCGGTTGACGATCAGGGCGCCCACTTCCAGGTCCAGCTCGCGCAGTTCCGCCGCAGCCTCCGCCGACTCCTGGACCGGCAACGACTCGAGCAGTGTCACCAGGTGGACGACGGTGTCGGGGGAGTGCAGCAGGTTCACCACGCGCTCGGCCTGCCCGGAGACGGGCCCGGCCTTGGCGATGTCGTGCATCGCGCGGGTGACGTCGAGGAACTTGCCGATCCGGCCGGTGGGCGGTGCGTCCACGACGACGGCGTCGTACACATACGCGCCGTCGATCCGACGCTGCGTGCACTCCATGAGCTTTCCGGTGATGAGGATGTCCTTGAGGCCCGGGGCCAGCGTCGTCGCGAAGTCGATCGCGCCGATGCGGCGCAGTGCGTACCCGGCGAACCCCATCCCGTAGTTGGTCTTCAGATAGTCGAGGAACGTCGTCTCGACGTCCATCGACAACGCGTAGACGGCGCCGCCGGCCTCGGCTGTCGCGATCTTCGTCTCGGAGGTCGGCAGGTCCGGGATCTCGAATGTCGCGGCGATTCCGGCGCGCCCCTCCACCTCGACCAGCAGGACGCGCTTGCCCGACGACGCGATCGCCAGCGCCAGCGCCGAGGCCACCGTCGACTTGCCTGTACCGCCCTTGCCCGAGACGAAATGCAGGCGCGCGCGTTGCAGAGCGGCCGACCACAACTGTTCGGACCCGGCATACGGTCCGTCGCTTGACACCACAGGCGCAGCATATAGGGGCGTGTACGGGCGTCCGGCTGGATAGGCTGAACGCATGTACAGCGCGAAGAAGGCACGCCGATGACCGACAAGACCACCTGGGAGTACGCGACCTTTCCGCTGCTCACCCATGCCACCAAGCAGATCCTCGACACCTGGGGCTCCGACGGATGGGAACTGGTGACGGTGCTGCCCGGTCCCACGGGTGAGCAACTCGTCGCCTACATGAAGCGTCGGACGTCCGGGACGGGGTCATGACGACGCAGACCTGGTCCGCCCGCCTGTCAGAGCTGGGAATCACTCTGCCCCAAGTGGTTCCGCCGCTGGCCGCGTACGTTCCGGCCACCCGGTGCGGCGACCTCGTGTACACCTCGGGGCAATTGCCCATCGTCGACGGCGAGTTGCGTACCCGCGGCAAGGTATCGGAGTCTGCCGAGGGTGTCGTGCACCTCGAGGCCGCCGTCGCCGCGGCGCGGCAGTGTGCGCTCAACGCACTCGCCGCGGTGCACGCGCTGGTCGGCATCGACACGGTGGTCCGGGTGGTCAAGGTGACCGGGTTCGTGGCGTCCGCGCCCGGGTTCTCCAATCAGGCGGCCGTTCTGAACGGTGCGTCGCTACTGCTCGGCGAGGTCTTCGGGGACGCCGGAAGGCACGTCCGCTCCGCGGTCGGGGTCGCGGAGCTGCCGCTCGGTGCGCCGGTCGAGGTCGAACTCGTCGTCCAGGTGTAGCGGTCGTACCCTTGACTGGCATGAGCGACGATGCAGTAGCAGAGCATCCGGCGCCGGGGCGGTTGCGGCAGGTGACCCCGAACGCGGCGGTCATGTTGTGTGACAACCCCGGGGTGATGACGCTCGACGGGACGAACACCTGGATCCTGCGCGCGCCGGGCCGCGAGGAGTCGGTCGTGATCGATCCCGGACCCGACGACAAGAAGCACCTGCGCCGGGTCGCCGATGCGGCCGGCGTGGTGGCCTTGACCGTGGTCACCCACCGGCACCGGGATCACACCGGTGGGCTGAAGAAGTGGGAAGCGTTGTCGCGCAGCCCTATTCGGGCATTCATGCCCGAGTACTGCATCAACACCAGTACCCCGCTTCGCGGGGGGGAGACGATCTCCGCCGCGGGGCTGCGGCTCGAGATCCTTCACACACCCGGTCACACGGCCGACTCGCTGTCGATCCTCGTCGACGGCGGTGCCGGACCGGGCGCGCTCGTGACCGGGGACACGCTGCTCGGCCGTGGCACCACGGTGCTCGACGGCACGTTGGCCGACTACCTCGCTTCGCTGCAACTGCTGGCTCGGCACGCGAGCGGCCGGGCGCTGCTTCCGGGGCACGGCCCCGACCATGCCGACGCGGGCCCAGTGGTCGCCGGCTACATCGCACACCGACACGAGCGGCTGGACCAGGTGCGGGCGGCGCTGGACGAGCTCGGACTCACGGCCGGGCAGGCGAAGCCGATGAAGATCGTTCGGCACGTGTACCGCGACGTCGACAAGAGAGTCTGGCCGGCGGCGCGAAAATCGGTGCGCGCGCAGCTCGACTACCTCGTGGCGGCCGCCCCCGCGAGCGACTGAGTAGCCAGCCGTGCGAGCGACTGAGTAGCCAGCCGCACGAGCGGCCTCCACACACGACGAGGGCCCCGGAACTCCCGAGGCCCTCGTCGTGACGGTGTGCTCTACCGCGCGCGGCGCGCGAGCCGTTCAGAGTCGGTGATGACGACCGACTTGCCCTCGAGCCGCAGCCAGCCGCGGTGAGCGAAGTCGGCGAGCGCCTTGTTGACGGTCTCGCGAGATGCGCCCACCAACTGAGCGATCTCCTCCTGCGTGAGATCGTGCGTCACCCGCAGGGCGCCGTTCTCGTGCGTCCCGAACCGCTGCGCGAGTTGCAGCAGTTGCTTGGCGACGCGGCCCGGCACATCGGTGAAGATGAGGTCGGCGAGGTTGTTGTTGGTGCGCCGGAGGCGGCGCGCCAGAACGCGAAGCAGCTGCTCGGCGATCTCGGGACGATCGCGGATCCACGCCCGCAGTGCCTCGCGGTCCATCGTCATCGCGCGGACCTCGGTGATCGTGGTCGCGCTGGATGTGCGCGGTCCGGGGTCGAAGATCGACATCTCACCGAACATGTCGGACGGCCCCATCACCGACAGCAGGTTCTCCCGGCCGTCCGGCGAGCGGCGTCCGAGCTTCACCTTGCCGCTCAGGATGATGTACAGGCGGTCGCCGGGCTCGCCCTCACTGAAGATGACGTGGCCACGCGGATAGTCGACCGGGTGCAGGTCCTTCATGAGGGCCTCGACCGCGTTGGGTTCGACACCCTGGAATATGCCGGCCCGGGCCAAGACCTCGTCCACGGGTGTTACCTCGTTCCTTGTCAGCGAATGGAGTGAATCTGCATCGATGTATGCGTGCAGCGGTGTGAGTTTACGTGTCCGTTGTGCGGGGAGTGGTGTATTCCACAGCTGAGCGCTGCACTCCAACCTACCGGCCGGTCTGGGATCGGGCATCTCGGTGCTGCGTGGACGCCCGCGGAGCCTCAGCTGGCCTGTGCCTCACCCGGCTCGTGACCCAGTTCGTGCAAGTCGACGGCGGTGGGCAGACCGATGGTTGCCAGCGTCTCGAGTTCGGGGCGGTCATCGTCCGCCCATGCCAGCGCCGGGCGCCTCGGCCGCGTCACCCGAGCCTCGATCTTCTCCATGGCGAGCGCGAACAGCATCAGGAGCACGGGGAAGAGCAGCCCTATCAGTCCTTGCACCCGGGTAAGTAAACACAGCCAAGGTCTCGGATCGGCAACGAACCGTACACGGGAGCGCAGTTAATATGGATTTCCATGCCCCGCGAGCAAGAGACCCACCTCGGACTGGTGCGACGTGCCCGCCGGATGAATCGGACATTGTCGATCGCATTTCCGCAGGTGTACTGCGAACTCGACTTCACTACGCCGCTCGAACTGTCGGTTGCGACGATCCTGTCGGCGCAGTGCACCGACGTGCGAGTGAATCAGGTCACACCTGCACTGTTCGCCCGGTACCCGACCGCCGCCGACTACGCGGGGGCGAAGCGCGAGGAGTTGGAGGAACTGATCCGGTCCACCGGCTTCTACCGGAACAAGGCCACATCGATCATCGGACTCGGCCAGGCGTTGGTGGAGCGCTTCGACGGCGAGGTGCCGGGCCGGATGGAAGACCTCGTGACGTTGCCCGGGTTCGGGCGGAAGACCGCCAACGTCGTCCTCGGCAACGCGTTCGATGTCCCCGGGATCACCGTGGACACCCATTTCGCCCGGTTGGTCCACCGCTGGCGATGGACCGACGAGACCGACCCCGTCAAGATCGAGCGCGCCGTGGGTGACCTCATCGAGAAGAAGGAGTGGACCCTCCTGTCGCACCGGGTGATCTTCCACGGGCGGCGCGTCTGCCACGCCCGCAAGCCCGCCTGCGGAGTCTGCGTCCTCGCTGCGGACTGCCCGTCGTTCGGGGTCGAGGGCCCCATCGACCCGGCGCTCGCAGCGCCGCTGGTGAAGGGGCCCGAGCGCGATCACCTGCTCGAACTCGCGGCCCTCACGCCGCTCCCGAATCGCCGGTCCGGGCGAGCGACCCACCGGGCCGGCCGATGAGGCGGCGGCTCAGCACCTCGGCGCGCTGGACCATCGTGTGCGCCGTGGTCGTCGTAGCGCTCGCGGTCGCGATCCGGCCGCACGGCACCGACGTGCCCGGGCCGTCGCCGGTGCAGGCCTCCGCGACGGTCGCGGCTCCCGCCGACCTCGAGCAGGCGCGGACGCGTGCCGCGCTCGCGCCGTGCGTTGCTGCCGCACCGCGCCCTGCCGTGCCGGCCGATACGGGTCCGCTGGGGGCACTCACGCTCACCTGCCTGTCCGACGGGCGCTCCGTCGATCTCGGCAGTGCCTTGGCCGGCCGTCCCGCGCTGGTGAACATCTGGGCGTATTGGTGTGGGCCGTGCAGGGTCGAGCTGCCTACCCTCGCCGAGGCGGCGAAACGCGCCGACGGCCGATTGATCGTGCTCACTGTGCACGCCGATCCAAATCCGGTAGCCGCTCTGGATCTCCTGGCCCAACTGGGGGTGCACCTGCCCACCGTCGAGGACCCACAAGGGCGCGTCGGCGCTGCTGCGGGAGCGCCGCGGGTGTATCCGACGACGGTGCTGGTCCGCGCGGATGGCAGTGTTGCAGGGGTGCAGGCCCGACCGTTCACCTCCGTAGCCGACGTGGCCGCGGTGGTCCGATCCCAGCTGGGGGTGACCCTGTGAGCCCCGAAGTGCGAGTCGACGTCGATTCGGCGCCGGCGTGGCTGCGGCCGCTGCTGGGCCGGCTCGACGGTGTGCCCGACCATATGCGGCACCGCGGGGGCGCGGTTGCGGCGGCGCTGACGATGCGCCGGCCCCGCCAGGCTTCCGTCTTGATCCTCTTCGAGGGAAGTGCGCAGCCGGCGCCGGGCACGGTGGCCGCGCCGCCCGCCGATGCGACGGTCCTGCTCACCCAGCGCGCAACAGCTCTGCGGCAGCACTCCGGTCAGGTCGCGTTCCCCGGGGGTAAACGCGATGTGGGAGACGTGGACGACGTCGCCGTGGCGCTGCGCGAGGCGCGGGAGGAGACGGGTCTCGACCCCGCCGCGGTGCGGGTGCTCGCCACCTTGAGTCCGCTCGAAGTGCCCGTGTCGTCGTTCGTCGTGGTGCCGGTGCTCGCCACCTCCACTCGTCAGGGCCCGGTGCAGGTCGTCGACCCGGGTGAGACCGCGCAGGTCCGCCGGGTTCCGTTACGCGACCTGCTCGACCCGGCCAACCGGTTCATGGTGCGCAAGGCGGGCTACAAAGGACCCGCGTTCGCGGCGGGCTCGATGCTGGTGTGGGGATTCACAGGCGGCCTGCTCAACGCGCTGATCACCGCTGCTGGTTGGGAGTTGCCCTGGGACACTGGTGACGTGCGGAGTCTGGGGGATGAGTTGCACCGCGCTGCCGAGCAGGCGCGGGTCGAGGCGGAGCGGCCGGGGCACCGGCCGACGTCGGCTGAGCGGACGGAGTGCTCGTGAGCGGGTCGGGGTGGGTCGACCTGGTCGTCTGCGTCCTGGTCGTGATCGCCGCGATCTCCGGCTACCGGCAGGGTGCGGTGGCGTCGACGCTGGCGTTCGTGGGTGTGTTGCTCGGCGCCGCTGCGGGTGTCCTGCTCGCGCCGCACGCCATCGCGAGCATCCAGGACTCGCGCACCCGCCTGCTGGCGGGCATCGCACTGCTCGCGGGGCTGGTGATCGTCGGCGAGGTCTCCGGCATGGTGCTGGGGCGGGCGGCCCGCAGTTCGCTGCGGCACCGGGTGGTCCGGCAGATCGACAGCCTGGTCGGCGCGATCGTGCAGGGCGTAGCGCTGCTGCTCGCGGCCTGGTTGCTCGCGATCCCGCTGACCACCTCGTCGGCCCCCGTCGTGTCGCGCGCAGTGCGCGGTTCCGCAGTACTTGCGGAGGTCGATCGGCTGGCGCCGCAGTTCATCAAGGATCTGCCGCAGAAGTTCGCGCGCGTCGTCGATACGACGGGTCTGCCGGACGTGCTCGGCCCGTTCGGTCGCACCCCCATCGTCGACGTCGACCCGCCGCCCGTGATGTCGTTCTCCGACCCGGTGGTGAGCCGGGTCCGTGACTCGGTGGTGCGCATCGACGGCCAGGCGCCGGGGTGCCAGCGGGCGCTCGAGGGTAGCGGCTTCGTGATCGCACCTGAGCGGGTGCTCACCAATGCGCACGTCGTCGCCGGTACCGCCTCGGTGGAGGTGACGACGGCGTCGGGCCGCCTCGCGGCGCGCACCGTGCTGTTCGACCCGCAGACCGACGTCGCGGTGCTCGATGTCCCCGGGCTGGAGCAGAACGTTCTGCCCCTGGCAGCCGACACTGCGAGCTCCGGCGACGCGGCGTTCGCCCTCGGCTATCCGGGCGGTGGTCCGCTCACGCTCTCGCCGGCGCGCGTGCGGTCCCGCCAGGTGCTGGACGGTGCGAACATCTACCGCGTGGGCGAGGTGCGCCGGGAGGTGTACACCATCCGTGGGCAGGTGCGGCCGGGCAACTCCGGCGGCCCGTTGTTCAATTCCGCGGGGCAGGTGATCGGCGTGGTGTTCGGCGTCGCGGTGGACGACGCGGACACCGGCTTCGCACTCACCACGGCGCAGGTGCAGGCCGACATCACCGAGGCGCCGGAGCTGGCTTCGCGGGTATCCACACAGGGGTGCGTCACCGAGGGGTGACCGGGCGAGTGGAGCGACGGGGTGGGTCGGACCGGGCGAGCGAAGCGACGGGGTGGGTCGTACCGGGCGGGACCTGCGTGGGTTCAGCCGATGAGGCGTGGACCCGGAAGCGACCGCAGGAACTCGACCAGCTGAGGCCCGACCTCGTCGGAGGCCTCCTCGTGCGCGTAGTGCCCCGCACCGGCGATCTCCCGCGGCCGGTAGTCGACGGCCCAATCGTGGCTGGAGAGCACCGGCTGGGGCAGGATGAACGGATCCTGCTCGCCGTGCAACGCCAGGACGGGGATGTGTAGGCGCTGGTTCATCCGTGACATGAACCTGCTCCCGTCGGGCCGGAACTGGCTGCGCCACGCCCATCTGCCGTATTCGAGCGCGCAGTGCGCGGTGCCCGGGATCTGGATCGCGCTGCGGTATCGGGTGATGGCGTCCACGAAGTCCGGCGTCGTCGGCCACGCGACACCGCTGCGCTCGGTGATCAGGTCGGCGAGCGCGGCACCGTCGTCGCGCGTCAGTCGATCCTCGGGCATACGCGGTAGTTGTGCAAAGGTCAGTTGGCTCAGCATCGCCGAGCGTTGGTCGCGATTGCGCAAGGTGGACCGCTTGAGCGCGATGGGGTGGGGCGAGCTGATGACGGCCACGGCCGAGACCGCGCGGGGGTGCAGAGTGGCGGCGGCCCAGCAGCCGAGCCCACCCTCGGCGTGCCCGACCAGCGTCGCGGAGGTGTGACCGAGCGCCCGGATCAGACCGCTGGCGTCGCCGGACAATGTCCAACCGTCGTAGCCGCGGGGCGGCTTGTCGCTGTCACCGTAGCCGCGGAGGTCGACGGCGACGGCCCGGTAGCCCGCGTCGTGCACCTGTGGCAACAGGTGCCGCCAGCTCCACCAGAAACCGCCGAAGCCGTGCAGGAACAGCACGAGTGGCCGCCCCGCCGGAGGGTCGTCGACGCCGTCCGGTCGGTACTCGGCCGCGTGTATCCGAATGCCGTTCGCGCGTACGTCGTGGTGGCGCCACGGCCCCGTGAACCGGACGCTCGACGGATCGGGGGCGCTGGTCACCGTCGTCGGACGGGTTATCAGGCGCGCTTCGCGCCGGGGAGCACCGATGGCACCTCTTTGACCGAGGCGATCGTCTTGCGCGGGCCGCGGATACGACGCACCTTGAGGAACCCGAGCAGAGCGGACACCAGCGCGACCACGACCATCAGGACGAACACGATGAGGAAGCCCGCCCAGCGCGGCAGCCACTCGTTCAGCAGCTCTGCGAGGAAGAAGAAGAAGAAGAACGAGGAGTAGAGGAGGACCACGCCCGCGAGGACGAAGAACACCGAACCCGTCGCCGCCTTCTTCACCTCGGAGATGGTCTCGGCCTTCGCCAGGGCGACCTCGGACCGGACCAGAGACGACACCTGCGCCGAGGCGTCGCGGAGGAGGGCGCCGATCGTCGGCTCGCCGGAGCTGGTCACCGACGGTTCCGACAGTGGGATCGCCGACAGGGTCTTCGGGGTTCCGGTGGTGGATGTGCTGTCCAAGCTCACTGTCGTCCTCCTTGGGGTCGTCCTTATGGTGCCAGAGGTCACTGTCGCCCGGGCGTGTGGCTCCCCGGTTGACGGGGATTCGACCTCCTCGGTCGACTCGGCCTCGACGTTATCGTGTCCCGTCACTGCGCGCCGTGAACTCGACTGCGGTGGATCAGCAGAACCGATCCGAGTATGGCCGCCACCACCGAGGTGCCCAGCACCGCCGCCTTGACGAGCTGTGCGTCGTCGCCGGCCAACGAGAGGTCGGCGACCAGAAGACTGACGGTGAAGCCGATCGCCCCCAGCACGCTGAGTGCCAACATGTCCCGCGTGTGGAGCCCGTCCGGTCGCTCGGCGACGCCGAGGGCGACGGCGGCGGAGCTCGCGCCGAAGATGCCGACCACCTTGCCCACCAGGAGGCCGACCACCACAGCGAGTGCGACGCGGTCGGTGAAGATCGAGCGCAGGGTGCCGGAGTCCACCCGGACTCCTGACGCCATCAGGGCGAATGCGGGCACGCACACCAGCGCCGAGAGAGGTTGGATGCGGTGCGCCATCCGCTCGGCGGGGCCCTCATCCTCGTCGGCGTCCGGGCGGACCCGGGTGAGCAGCCCCAGCACCACGCCGGCGACGGTGGCGTGAATCCCGGACTGCAGCACGCACACCCACGTCACGAGCGCCAGTGGGACGTAGACCAGCGCGGTGGTCACCCGGCGTCGCTGCGCGAACCACCACCCGAGGCAGCACACCGCGGCGACGACGATGGCGACGATGTCGATCCCGTGCGCGAACACCACTGCGATCACGATGATCGCGATCAGGTCGTCGACCACTGCGAGCCCGAGCAGGAACACCCGCGCGCCGGACGGGAGGCGAGTTCCGGTGAGCGCCAGGATGCCTAGGGCGAAGGCGATGTCGGTGGCGATGGGGATGGCCCATGCGGATCCGATATGCGGTGCACCCCAACCGATTCCGAGCGCAATCAGTGCCGGGGCCACGACCCCGCCTACCGCTGACACGACGGGCAGGGTTGCCGACTTGACCGTCGACAACTCGCCGATCACCAGTTCGCGCTTGAGTTCTAAGCCTGCCACGAAGAAGAACACCGACAACAGTCCGTCCTGGGCCCATTCGGACAGTGACAGGTTCATATGGATCGGGTGGCCCAGTATCGATCCGACGCCGAGGTGCAGGTCGGACAGCGTGTCGTACGAGTGCGCCCAGGGCGAGTTCGCCCACAGGAGCGCGACAAACGCGGCCGCGAGGAGCACGGCACCGCCGAGCGTCTCGGTGCGTAGGAAACGGGAGAAAGCCGACGTTGTGGTACCCGTCCGGTCGGTCATCGCTGCCAATCTACGCGAACGCCGCGGCGTCCGCGACGGCGCGATACGCAGCCGCGAGGCTTGTGACGGTCTCATGGGCATTGAGGCCGCTCGGGTTGGGCACGACCCACAGCTGAGCCGACCCGATCGGCTCCGGCTGGCGGCCCGCCACGGCCTTGGGCAGCCCGAATGCCGTTCGGTAGGCCGTGATCCCGGCGACCGCGACCACTCGTGGTCGTACCCGGTGGACGGTGGCGACGAGGCGCTCACCGCCGGTCCGGAGCTCGTCAGGGCTCAGGTCCGACGCCTTCGCGGTCGCCCGCGGCGCGAGGTTGGTGATCCCGATCCCCGCGTGCAGCAGAGCATCTCGGTCCGCCGGGCGCATCCCGTTGGACGCGTCGATCACGTGGTCGACGATGCCCGCCGCCGCGAGCGCCGGATAGAAGCGGTTGCCGGGCCGCGCGAAATGTGCGCCCGTCGCCGCGGTCCACAACCCGGGGTTGATTCCCACGAACAGCAGGCGGCAATCGGTGCCGATCAGATCCGGAACCTCGGCGCCGGAGTACGCCAGCAGCTGCTCGCGTGTGAACCCCACGGGTTACGCGCGCTGTTTGCGGATGTTCTCGAACACGCTGGGGTCGACCAGTGTCGAGGTGTCACCCAACGCACGGCCCTCGGCGATGTCGCGCAGCAGGCGGCGCATGATCTTGCCGGACCGGGTCTTGGGTAGTTCGGGCACGATGTTGATCTCGCGGGGTCTGGCGATCGGCGAGATCTCCTTGGCCACCTGGGCCTTCATCTCGGCGATCAGCGCCTCGGGATCCGACGCGTCCACACCCTGCCGGAGGATCACGAACGCCGCGATCGCCTGACCCGTCGTCGCGTCGCTCGCGCCGACCACGGCCGCCTCGGCCACGCCCGAGTGCCCGACCAGCGCCGACTCGACCTCGGCGGTGGAGATGCGGTGGCCGGAAACGTTCATGACGTCGTCGACGCGGCCGAGCACCCAGAGGGCGCCGTCGTCGTCGTAGCGTGCGCCGTCGCCCGCGAAGTACCACCCCTGCTTCTCATAGCGGGACCAGTAGGTGTCGCGGAACCGCTCGGCGTCGCCCCAGATGCCGCGCAGCATCGCCGGCCACGGCTGGTCGAGGACCAGTAGTCCCTGCACACCGCGCGGCTCGGTGTTGCCGTCGTCGTCGACGATGTTGGCGCTGATACCGGGGATGGGGCCCATCGCCGAGCCGGGCTTACACACCGTCGTGCCGGGCAGCGGTGCGACCATGGCCGCGCCGGTCTCGGTCTGCCACCAGGTGTCGACGAACGGGGCGGTTCCGCTGCCGACGACATCCCGGTACCACAGCCAGGCCTCGGGATTGATCGGCTCGCCCACCGAGCCGAGGAGGCGGATGGAGCTCAGGTCGTGTGCGTCGGGGATCTCGCGTCCCCACTTCATGAAGGTACGGACCAGAGTGGGGGCGATGTAGTAGATGGAGACGCCGTATTTCTCGATGATCTCGAAGTGGCGATGTTCGGTGGGGGAGTTGGGGGTTCCCTCGTACACGACCTGTGTGGCGCCGTTCGACAGCGGGCCGTAGACGATGTACGTGTGCCCGGTGACCCAGCCGATGTCGGCGGTGCACCAGTACACGTCCTTGCCCGCCTTGTGGTCGAACAGGTAGTGGTGCGTGTACGAGGCTTGCGTGAGGTAGCCGCCGGACGTGTGGATGATGCCCTTCGGCTTGCCGGTGGTGCCGGACGTGTACAGCAGGAACAGCGGGTGCTCGGAGTCGAACGCTTGTGGGGTGTGCTCAGGTGAGGCCGCGCCCACGGTCTCGTGCCACCACACGTCCCGGTCGTGGAAGTCGATGTCGTTCTTGCACCGCTGCACGACGATCACCTTCTCGACCGACTCGGCGGTCCGGCCGTCCACGACCGCGTCGATGGCCTCGTCGACGTTCGCCTTGAGCGGCACCGGCTTTCCACGCCGGAACTGTCCGTCGGTCGTTATCACGACGCGTGCCTGGGCATCGTCGATGCGCGAGCGCAGAGCACCGGCCGAGAAGCCGCCGAACACCACCGAGTGGGTGACTCCGAGTCGGGCGCAGGCCAGCATCGCGATGAGTGCCTCCGGCACCATCGGCATGTAGATGGCGACCCGATCCTCGGGCTCGAGCCCGATGGACGTGAGGTAATTGGCCGCGCGGCTCACCTCGTCCTTGAGTTCCGCGTATGTGATGTCGCGTGAGTCGCCGGGTTCGCCGACCCAGTGGATGGCGACCCGATCGCCGTTGCCGGCCTCCACGTGCCGGTCGACGCAGTTGTACGCGACGTTCAGCCTCCCGCCGACGAACCACTTGGCGAACGGTGCGTCCGACCAGTCGAGCACCTCGCCGAAGTCCGTGTCCCAGACGAGTCGACGGGCCTGATCCGCCCAGAAGCCCAGCCGATCGCTATTGGCGCGGTCGTACAGTTCCCGGCCATGGGTGTTGGCCTGAGCTGCGAATTCCGGGGAAGGTGGGAACGTGGCGGGCGCATCTGCGGACATGCCTCCCATCGTAGGGATGGGTGCGATGCCCGCGACCGGATTGGTGCAGAACCGGACGAGTGGGTAGGTATGCAACCGGTTGCGGCGGTGCCTGTGTCAGTAGTTCTGGTCCTAGTGGACATAACCAGACGGTTGCCCAAGACAGCGAACGATCTGCGTCCTACAGTGATACCGCCGTGCGCCAGAAGCGCCCGGCCAATTACATCGGGGCCGACGCGACCTGCGGGCCCCGCGAGTGTCGAAGAGGTGCTTGGTGGGGTGTTTCGGGTGAGGCGGGCCGGTCTGGCGCTGGCGGCGGTGGC
>CAJCHX010000052.1 GCA_903970215.1 Acidobacteriaceae bacterium | reverse complement strand
CCGTCAGGGTCAGGGGTGGGGTAGGCCCCGGGCGGCCGCACGATCCACGTCGCGGCTCGTGACAGTGCACGACTGATGCTCTGCGACTTCGGGCCCACGACGACGGCGTGGTCGGGCTCACCGTCAACCGGCTCTGGCCGCACCTCGAGCTTGGCGGCCGTGATGGCATCGATCGGGATTGACACGAGCCCGTAGCCCTCGTGGCCAATCAGGACCTCCCTGGGATCACGGCTTGCCCGGGCCACGACGACGGACATCGGCTGCCCGTCAGGATCATCCTTGAACGCGGGGCTGTCCGGCCGATCTATCCGTGGCTTCTTCGGGAAATGTCGTGGCGGAATCCGCCGCCAGACGGCTGTGGGCGCGTCGTCAGGCGGTGGGCCTGACTCCGGCGGCACCGCTTACGCCAGCTTGTCGGCCCACAGAAGCGCGTCGAGTAGGACCGGGTCAGAGCTACTCGTGACGACGTGCTCCCGCATGGCTCCGTGAACATCGACAACAACCGAGATGCTGCCATCACCGGTCACCGCAAGCTCGACCCCCTCGTCGTCACGCCCCCACTCCAACGTCACGCCACCGTCGCTCATGGGGC
This sequence comes from Acidobacteriaceae bacterium, assembly GCA_903970215.1. Lineage (GTDB taxonomy): Bacteria > Actinomycetota > Actinomycetes > Mycobacteriales > Mycobacteriaceae > Tsukamurella. The sequence continues at coordinate 2,565 of CAJCHX010000052.1, read as the reverse complement.
TAAGCGTCGGCAAAGGGCCCATCCAGTTCAACTCGACCAGCACGGTCAAGGCCCTCTCGGCTGCCGTAAGGCTTGTGGGGCGCCCACCGTAGGAGTCCCAATTTGCAGGGAGTTGGAGAAGAGCGTCGAGCCCGTCCACGAGCGGCCGGAGATGATCCGGATCGGACATGGTCGGCGCATCGCTACCGGTACCGGGCGTCGCCCGGTCGTAGCGCGCTTGCATGAGACTGGCCGACCGGGGCTCATCGATGACAGTCACAGGATCTCCTCGGTCATCTGGCCCCACACCTTATGCATCCGAGGCGTCGTCAAGGAGACGAACCCATTCACCACCCACTCGTGTGCCAGATCAAGGAAGTCGAGGGCGCCCGCCGTCTCCGGGGTGCTGGGTACCCCCCGGGCGAATAGCTGCAACACGAAGCTGCTCTCGGGGGTGGTCTGGCCCGGTCCAGGCCGGATTGCCGGTTGCATGGCGACGTAGAGGCGACCGGCCGGCCCCGTCCCGTCTGCCTTCGGGATCCTGTAGCGGAGATCTAGCCGTACATCCTCCTCGGGCGGAAGGAACGCGTCCGTGTGGTCGCCGGACCAGGGAGCGATGATGTCGGACGGAGTTACCGGTTCGGCTCCCAGCTGTTCGATCGTGTTCGTGTAGCTGACCTCCGCTTGGCCCACCCGCAGCGGGCCGACGCCGAGGCTGTCGTTGAGCTCTGCGAGCTCGGCAAGAACCCGGGCGAACTCCGGGCGGAGTGTGGCGAATCGGGGGTAGTCGTCGGCAGGGGAGACGCGGCGCCAGTTGAGCACCAGCCGATCCGCTTGGACCTGCACGACGCGCTCGCCACCCGCCGTCTGGAACCAGACGCGAGTGCCGGTAGGAGCCCCGAGATGAAACGTCACGCCAAGCGACGGCGGGCCGAACGTCTCGACCGGCACTGGAGGCAAGACCGGCTGATCAAGCGTTGCGGGATAGCGGTCCCGCCATCGCTCATGGAGCACTCCGATGTCCACGGATCGCAGTCCCAGCGGCGGCGAGAAGTACACCGCCAGAGCGACCTCGTTGACTGGAGGACGCACGAAGCCGGGACCCGCTGGTCCGGTCATACGCGTCGTCTCGCAGGCGAGGAGGAGCCGACCACACCGCTCAATGTAGTTCTGACCGGCCGGGGAGGAGTCCCCGCTGCGAGCGGCAGCAATGCCGGTCAAAGACGAGAGGTCCACAGACCGGCGCCGACGTCCTACGGGATCGTCTCGCTGTCCTGCCGGTTCCCGGCGGCAGCGTCGACGCAGAGTCTCTCAGCGCCCACATCCGAGCTTGATCGACACCCACGCATGGTCCCCCGACCCCGTCCATTCCGACCAGGGCTTCCTCCCCACCATCCAGAGGGATAGTCAGAGGACTCCCGCCAAAACGGCTCGGACCCCTTACCTGAGCAGGACACACACTTCCATCGATGATGGGACCCCCGTCGCCCGTCGCGCTGGTCAGGCCCCAAACCTGTCCCGGCGGCACCGTCCGGCAGGAGATGGTGGGCCCACTCAAGACCGGACGGCGCCTCCCCGGGCACGGCGTCGTGCGTCGACCAAGGCGTGCCCGCCCATCGGGCATACGTGTCCCGGTCGCATGGCTCCAGCGCTTCTCCGTGCCCGTTCCCATCCAGTCCGGATCGTTGTCGGTCCAAGCGTCCCACCCGCTCGTGGCCAGGAAGACCCCGTTGTCCACGAGCGCATCTGCCAGCCGGCCGATGAGGGACGCCTGCGCGTCGACGGGCACGTGGATCAGCGAGCCCGAGGCCGGGTTCGACACCACCTCTGGCCCGTAGGACGCGAGAGCGTCCAGGTCATCGGACACGGCCGGGTGAGCCGCCAGCCGGTAGCGGGCTGGCTGGACCCGACGGGTCACGCCAGGCCGGACGCCTTCTTCGCCGCGCTGGCCAGGGCCGCATCGAGGTCCTCCTCGCTGAGCCATGGACGCCGGTCAGCCAGTCGCCGACGGGCGAGGTCGAGGTCCAACTCGTCCTCGGCGTGAGCGAGCAGCTTCTCCCAGGTGGTGATGGGTACGAGCACCGCCTGGGCGCGGCGGTGAGACCCGAAGAACACCGGCTCAGGATCACCTGCATCGAAGCGTTTGGTGATCTGGCTCAACGCAGCCCTGACCTCACTCGTGGAAACCACCGTCTCCGGCATGCCCCTAACACTAGCAACAACTTGTACAGGTTGTTGACCAGATGCGTGGTGGCGACGGGCGCCCACGCGGGTCCGGCCATACCGGGCAGCCAGGGCGGGCCGCCAATGACCGATCCCGTCGGCCGTCTACACGAAGGAGCGAGGCCCTCCGGGCCACGACGGGGCCGACACCATTCGGCTGAGCCCGCTGCGGTGATCTCGCACGGCCGGCGGGGTCCACGGGAAGGCGCTCCCAGGACCCCCTGGCGGGGGTCCTCGACCAGGGTCCCGGGCTTCGGAGACTCCGCCGGGGCCGTCAAGGCCAGGCCCTCCGGGCGGCCTGCGGCCGGCCTTGACCGCCCCTCCCACGCGCCTCCCACCACGACCCCTATACCCCGGCAGGCT
>CAJCHX010000051.1 GCA_903970215.1 Acidobacteriaceae bacterium | reverse complement strand
GCTCGTGCAGGTCAGCGCCTTGATCGCAACGGCGAGCGGGTGCAAGTAGGGACCTCCGAACAGCGGGGGGTAATTCGGACCTAAGCCGTCCCGCCGCTGCTCGGTGGTCGGGGACGGCGTTCAGATTTGCAAGCTAAGCATTCGGAAGCACCCCCTCCGCATCGGCTCCCGGCCATGTCCGACCGCTTCTGTTCGATCGGCCCCGGCTAGATTGGCAACGTGGCGGCGTTCGTGTTGATCCCGGGTGCTGGCGGGGCGGCGTCGTACTGGAGCCGGGTCGCTGCCCTGCTCGAAGATCGCGGCGCCGAGGTGATCACCGTCGGGCTGCCCGGTCCTGATGAGTCCGCCGGGCTCGACGTGTATGCCGACCTGGTCGTGGCCGCGGCTGCCCACTGTCATAGCGTGACCATCGTCGCGTCATCGCTGGGCGGGTTCACCGCGCCGATGGCAGCCGAACGTCTGCCCGTGAAGGAACTCGTGCTCGTCAACGCGATGATCCCGGTTCCCGGAGAGACAGCAGAGCAATGGTGGGAGGCGACCGGTGCCCTCCAAGCCCGGGACGAAGCGGCCGCACGAAACGGGTACGGCCCATTCGACCTGAGCACCTACTTCCTGCACGACGTCGACACCACCGGGTTGCCCGTAGAGACCTACGCGGAAGCCGACATCGCGTTCACCACACCCTGCGACTTCACCGCCTGGCCAGGTCACGTCCGGGTCCTCGTCGGAGCCGACGACCGATTCTTCCCGGCTGACTTTCAGATCCGCGTCGCGAGACAGCGGCTCGCCATTGAGGCTGATGTTCTGCCGGGCGGCCACCTGATAGCGCTGGCTCAACCGCTTGGTGTTGCCGATTTCTTGGTGCCTGTCTGATAGGCGCGGATGTTCGCGCTGGTCACTCCCGTGCATGCGCACGGCGTAGCGATGCATGCTGACGCCGCTGGCGAATGACTTGTGCTCGAGGTCGCTTGGGCGACAGCGGTGCCCTATCGCACCTCCCATGCGGCGCTGACCACCAAACGCTCAGGTCGCGCCCTCTCCATGGTTGCCCCAGCCCTGCAGTGGCACTTGTGACAGCATCCGCACGGCGCTCCGGCGACTATCGCCGTCTGGACGTCCATGACGAGCGGCGCCGCACGCTCCATAGCCGCATCATGATTCACGCTTCGCGAGAGTGCTGACGGTCCCGACTGCGCGCCGAACGACCTTGACGCACTCGACGACGGTGAGGCGCCGCAGGCCAGCGCGATGCGGGATCGCATGCGGACGAATCTGTGGAGGACTGGTCCGGCTCCCCCCGGGGGCACCAAGCCTGAGGTCCCATGTTACGGGGTCTGTAGCTCTTTCTTGAGGTGTTCCAAGATCACCTGACCGAAGCGCCGATCGCCTGGCGACGACCGACATTTCCGTCATTGCCAGACTGAATAAATTTGGACAAATTTGGCCGACCGCTGGCACCGGTGGCCCGGGGCATGGCAACGCTCTCGCTTCCGAGTCTGAACCCGGCCTCCGCGCTGACGAGTCGAGGCTCACGACAAACTTGTACTCAGCGCTCCTTCGCTTGAAGATCATGCCTCGTCAGTTCGATGTGCCCCGGAGGAGATGTGTCAGACAAGAAGGTCGCGATCGCGGAGTTGCTGCGGAGCGCCGTCGAGAAGGCCCTCCAAATCCAGCAGCCGATCGTTGACGCTCATCTCACGCGGATGCGCCGATCACGCCCGGATGCGGCTCCAGCCGAGATCGTTACATCCCTGGAGAAGCAGTTCCTCGCGTCTGTATCTGCCATTGGCGCTGCGTCGGGCGGCGCGGCTGCTGCGCCCGGAGTCGGCACAGCTATTGCCGTCGGCCTGACCGCATTCGAAATCGGCGGCGTAGTCGAGGCAACCGCACTCTTCGCGCTGTCGGTGGCCGAGGTGCATGGAGTGCGCGTGATGGATCTGGAGCGCCGGAGATTGCTCGTCACCGCGATTCTCTTCGGCGAAGGCGCCGTCGGCTTCGTTGAAAAGGCCGCGGGGAAGACCGGAAAGTACTGGGGCAAAAGCCTCGTCAAGGCGATCCCGATGAGCATGATCAACGACATCAATAAGAAGTTGGGGCCTCGCTTCATCACCAAGTGGGGCACGAAGCAGGGAGTCCTAGTCCTCGGCCGGGAGATTCCGTTCGGCATCGGGGCCGGCATTGGCGCAGGCGGCAACTTCCTTGTCGGCAGGGGCAGCGTCCAGGCTGCCCGCAGGGCATTCGGCCCCGCTCCCGCGGTTTGGCCGGAGGTCCCACCCGCAGGCGGCTCACTGGCTTCTGCGTGATGTCCGCTGGTGACCCCGATATCGGACACCAGTGACAGTCCTGCGCCGCACGGCGAAGGTGCGGAGTCTGCTCGGCGTTGGACGACTTGCCGAACCAGATGCCAACCCCGACGACTGATACGTCAACCTGCTCTGGTTCGACCGTCGCAAGTGCTTGCTGCTTGCGCACGTCGGAACGGTGTCCCCGGTGTTCGTCGCGGACGTGCGCAAGGCGGACCTGACTCCGCGCGACCGGTGGCGGGCGAACGCGGTGCGGCGAGAGCTGAACGCCGAGAACATGCCCGATGCCGTGCTCGGTGAACTCGCGCCGCCGGTCGTGCTGGCGAAGACCGCGAGCCGGCAGATGCTCGGCTTCATGAACGAGGTGGCGTGGTTCGCCGAGTGTGCGATCGTCTACGCCGGCGGGCTGGGTCGGTTCGACATCGCGGAGCTCAACCGTGAACAGCGGCGGATGCTGCACAACCGCAACGGCTGCTACGCGACACCGCTCGACCTGGTGCGCGAGCATCCGCACCTCGCCTAGGCGCAGGCGTCATGTGGACATAATGGCTATGCTCAATGTGGCCATAGAAGGGGTGCCCATGAACATCGGAGTTCGCGAACTCAGAGACGGACTGAGTCGACACCTGGCACAGGTGCGAGCCGGTCACACGGTCACGGTCACCGATCACGGTGTTCCTGTCGCGCGCATCGTTCCGATCGGCGCTCCGAGCGCTCTTGAGCGGCTCGTCGCCGATGGACGGGTCACTCCAGCGAAGCAACCGAAGCGACCCGCGGGGCGCCGCGTCACGACGGCTGGACCCGTCAGCGACCTCATCGCCGAGCAGCGGCGTTGATCGTCTACTTCGACACCTCGGCACTTGTCCCGCTATTGATCGATGAGGCGGCCTCACCAATCTGCGAGCGGCTGTGGGACGACGCGGACGACGTCGTGTCGGTCCGGATCGCCTACGTCGACACCGCCGCGGCGATCGCACAGGCTCGACGGCTCGGACGATTGACCCGGGCCGAGCAGCGCCATGCGAACACGCTTCTGGAAGACAAGTGGGCCCAACTGCTGCTCGTCGACGTCGATGAGCCGCTCGTTCACCGAGCGGGAACGCTCGCCGACCTGCACAGCCTCCGCGGCTACGACGCGACACACTGCGCAGGTGCAGAATCGATCAATGATCCGGACGTCGTGGCGGCCAGCGGCGACCGGCAGCTGCTCGCCGCGTGGCGGACGCTGGGCGTGAACACGCTCGACGTCAACGACCAGTAACGCAGTGCCGCGAGGCGTGTGAAACACGAGTTGATCAAGGCACGCAGACTGAATTGAACGCCTCGGCTTTCTTCGCGGCCGGCTGCACCGCGGTGAGTGAGCGTCGCGGCATCAGGAATGCGCGGTCTTCTATGGCTTCGATCATCGCGACTGTTAGCGCGACGATGTCGCGGCTGGTGCTGGGGCGAGTCCGTTGACGGATCTTCTCAGGTCGTCGAGGACGTGCTGCATCAGTGTCTCGAAGTCGGCGTCGGGTTGTTCGGTCCAGTCCTGGTAGGCGGTCGTGAAGATGGTTACGGCCACCTGTGCGGTGAGAGTCGCTTGACGATCCGCGAGGCCCCGGCGCGCCAAGGCTTCGGCTATCGCGGAGGTCATCGCCGCTCGTTTGATGAGGTCTCGCTCCTGCAGTTCGCTCGAGGAGGCGATAAGCGCGGAACGCAGGTGGGCGACCTCGCGGTAGGCCGATAGCTCGGCCTCGCCTGCCTGGGTCAGGGCCATGACGCAGGCATCGAGTGCATCGACATCCTCATCGACCCGGTCGAGGTGATCCAGGATGCTCGCCACCAAGGCAGGCGCCCCGGCGAACACGACCTCCCGTTTGTCGGGGAAGTGGTTGAAGAACGTCCGTTTGGTCAGGCCGGCCCGATCGGCAATGTCTGCCACGGAGACGTTGGCGTAGCCGCGCTCAAGAAACAGGGTGACCGCTGCGTGCTGCAGTCGTCCCGTCCCGTCGGGTTGCCAGCGCGCCACGGGTTGATCCTAGCCGTGATTGCACTCAGTGTCATTACTGTGCCATAGTCGCGACTGCACCTAATGCAATCACTAAACGCTCTGAGGAGTCACTGTCATGCCACCCAATTCCGCCGCCTGGATCAGGGCCAAACACGCCACGTTGGCGGTTGGTCCGGCGCCGAAACCGCAGCCGGCCGATGACCAGATCGTGGTCCGCAACCACGCCGTGGCGGTGAACCCGGTGGACTGGATCACGCAGGTCGAAGGCAGCCTGTTCTACGGCTGGCTGACGTACCCAGCCGTCCTCGGATCGGACATTGCCGGAGAGGTCACCGGGGTGGGTGGGAAGGTCACCCGGTTTCGCGTAGGCGACCGGGTCCTCGCTCACGCGGTCGGCACCGACAAGGACAGCAACAACCCCGCCGAAGGGGCCTTCCAGCGCGAGAGCGTGGTG
>CAJCHX010000050.1 GCA_903970215.1 Acidobacteriaceae bacterium | reverse complement strand
CGTCGTCCCCCCCGTGATCGGCGAGCGCCTCGCCCGGCTGCAGCGCGACAACGGCGTCACCCTGCTGCTCGGCAGCCCGCCGCAGGACGTGGTCGTGGACGCCGACGGGGTGACGGTCACCGTGGCGGACGCTGCGCCGATCCGTTCGGAACTGCTCGTGGTCGCGGTCGGGACCGTGCCCGAGACCCGGCTTGCGGCAGCGCTCGGAGCCGAGGTGGCGAACGGGATCGTCGTCGACGCCGGTTACCGCACGTCCGTCCCGGACGTGTACGCCGCCGGTGACTGCGCGTCGGTACCGCATCCGCTCGACGGCGGGCACTACCGGGCCGAGAACTGGTCGGCCGCGCAAGACCAGGGGACCGCCGCTGCGCAATCGATCCTGGGCGGCGTCCCGGCGCCGACGGTGCCGTGGGGCTGGTCCAACCAGTTCGGGGCCGTCATCCAGTTCGCCGGCTGGCCGTCCGCCGACAGCGATGTCGAGATCGACGGGTCGGTCGACGACGCCGCGTTCGTGGCGCGCTGCTCGCGGGACGGCGGGCTGATCGGTGCGGTCGCCATGGCTCGGCCCAAAGAGCTGCGTGCCGTGCGCGCAGAGCTGGCGGCGCGGGTCGCGGAGGTGCCGGTGTCGTGACCGTCGTGTCCGAGTACAAACCGCGGCCGCCCGCGCGATCCAGCGCCGCAGAGGCGGCGCTGGACGCGGTCGCCGCGTTCCTCGCCCACCACGAGTGGTCGCAGGTGACGATGGCTGCCGTCGCGCGCGAGGCCGGCGTCAGTCGGCAGACGCTGTACAACGAGTTCGGCTCGCGACAGGGTCTGACGATCGCCTACGTGACCCGCTTCGTCGACGGCCTGCTGCGGGTGGTCGAACACCGCCTCGACGAGCATCGCGGCGATCTCCCGGGCGCGGTGCAGGCGGCGCTGGCCGAGGTCTTCGGCATCGGTTTCGAGGATCCTCTGGTTCGCGGCATCGTGGGGCCCAACCCGCATCGCGACCTACTCGCCATCGTCACCGTCGACGGGCGGCCCACCCTGCAGCGCGCCAGCGAGGAGCTGGCCGACGTGCTCACCCGCAGCTGGGCGATGCTCGAACGCGCCGACGCGACGGTGGCGGCCTCGACGTTGGTGCGGCTCGTATTCAGTCATCTCACGCTCGCCTTTGGTGAACCCACCGACGCGGCCCGCGAGATCGCGACTGCTCTGCGCCCGTTCCTGGAGTCCGCCGTCCGTGCCTGACGGGACCTAGCCCGCGGTCTTCGCCCGGTACAGGCTACCGTCGCAGAGTTGCGCAACCGATGACGAGACGAGGATCTGCGGACATGATCGATCGACTTCTGGCGGACGTTTCCCGGCGCGCGGCCGATGCCGTCGAGACGGCACGGGCCTATCTCCTGCTCCAGACCAGCGGTTTCATCGACCTACGGCAACCTGCACGGGTGTTGCGCGCGGTCCGCGGCAACCACTCCTACGGTCCCGCGACCACGATGATCAAGAAGTCGGCCGAGCAGTATCCCGACGCACCGGCGGTCACCGACGAGCGGGGAACGTTGACGTATCGCGAGGTCGACGAGGCGTCGGACCGGCTCGCCAATGCACTGCTCGACCGCGGCCTGCAGCCCGGCGCCGTCGTCGGCATGCTGGCCCGCGATCACCGCGGCCTCGTCCTGACTATCGCGGCGGCCGGGAAGGCGGGCCTGCGGCTCGCGATGATGAACACCGGCTTCGCGAAGCCGCAATTCGCGGAGGTTGCCGAGCGCGAGCACGTCCAGGCGATGCTGCACGACAGCGAGTTCGTCGACCTGCTGGACGCGCTGCCGGACGACATGCCCCGGTTCATCACCTGGGTCGACCCGGACGACGCGCTGCCCGAGCAGAGCATCACGATCGAGCAGCTGATCGAGTCCGGCGCCTCGACGCCGCCGCCTAGGCCGGCCACGGCCGGCGGTTTCATCATCCTCACCAGCGGCACGACCGGATTGCCCAAGGGGGCCCCGCGCACCAAGGTGGCGCCGACCACCAGTGCGGTGTTCCTGGACCGGTTGCCGATCCCGAAGCGCGGACCGGTCGTGATCGCGTCGCCGCTGTTCCACGCCACCGGTTTCGCCATGTGGACCGTGTGCACCGCGATGGGCGACGAGGCCGTGACGATGCGGCGCTTCAACCCCGAGAACACGCTGCGGATCCTCGCGCAGAGTCGAGCTCAAATGTTGGTGGCTGTCCCCACGATGCTCGCGCGGATAGTCGCGCTGGATCCCGACGTGATCGCGAAGTACGACGTCTCCGCGCTGCGCGGGATCGTCGTCGCGGGATCGGCGCTGCCGCCCGACCTCGCCGAGCGGGTGCAGGACACGTTCGGCGACGTCCTCTACAACCTGTACGGCTCCACCGAGGTCGCGGTGGCGTCCATCGCCACTCCAGACGAGCTGCGGCGCGCGCCCGGCACCGTCGGGCGTTCGCCGGTCACGAGCCACATCGCGCTGTTCGACGACGCCGGCCGGCGGATCACCGAGCGCGATGTCAAGGGCCGGGTGTTCGTCCGCAGCGGTGCGGCGTTCGAGGGATACACCGACGGGCGGACCAAAGAGGTGATCGACGGCTTCATGTCCAGTGGCGACATGGGGCATTTCGACGCCGAGGGGCTGCTGTTCATCGACGGCCGCGACGACGACATGATCGTCTCCGGCGGCGAGAACGTATACCCGCAGGAGGTCGAGAACCTCCTGTCCGCGCACCCCGAGGTGCTCGACGTGGCCGTGATCGGGGTCGACGACGCCGACTTCGGCGCGCGACTGCGGGCACTGGTCGTACGCACCGACGGGTCGGCGCTCGACGTCGACGGGGTCCGTGACCACGTCCGGTCCAATCTCGCGCGGTACAAGGTGCCGCGCGATGTGGTCTTCGTGGACGAGCTTCCCCGCAATCCCACCGGCAAGCTGGTACGTAAAGCACTGCACGAGATCCCGGTGGACTGACCACCCCCCCGCGACGCGCCGCGACCAGGGATAATCGCTGACCTACTTCTCCGTAGGCCGGGTAAGCGGGACGATGGGCGCGGCGGGTCCCACGAAGGCGCGCGACGTCCTCGCCCGACGAGGGCCGCAGACGACAGGTAGGAGTACACGAGTGTTCAAGCGAATCGCCATCGTCAACCGCGGCGAGGCCGCCATGCGGCTGATCCACGCCGTCAGGGATCTGGCGGCGGAGACCGGTCGGCCGATCGAGACCGTCGCGCTGTTCACCGATGTCGACCGCAGTGCGGCGTTCGTGCGTGAGGCGGATGTGGCGTACGACCTGGGGCCTGCGTCTGCGCGCCCGTACCTCGACCTGAAGGCGCTCGAGCGTGCACTGGTCGATACGGGTGCCGACGCCGCCTGGGTCGGCTGGGGCTTCGTCGCCGAGGATCCCGCGTTCGCGGAGTTGTGCGATCAGATCGGCGTGACCTTCATCGGCCCCAGTGCCGATGCCATGCGTCAGCTGGGTGACAAGATCGGCGCGAAGTTGATCGCCGAGGAGGTCGGAGTACCGGTCGCGCCGTGGAGTCGGGGCCCGGTCGAGACGGTCGACGCCGCGATCGCCGCAGCCGCGCAGATCGGGTATCCGCTGATGCTGAAGGCGACGGCCGGCGGGGGTGGGCGCGGCATCCGCGTGATCACCAGCGATGCCGAGTTGATCGACGCCTATGAGCGCACGCGGCAGGAGGCGGCGCGCGCCTTCGGCAGTGGCGTCGTGTTCCTCGAGCGGCTGGTCACCGGTGCCCGGCATGTCGAGGTCCAGGTGATCGCGGACGGCCGGGGCACGGCGTGGGCGCTCGGTGTACGTGACTGCTCCGTCCAGCGGCGCAACCAGAAGGTCATCGAGGAGTCCTCGTCCGTCGTGCTGCCCCCGGCCCGGGTGGCCGAACTGAAGGCCTCGGCCGAGCGGCTCGCGGTGAAGGTGGGGTACTGCGGCGCGGCGACGGTCGAGTTCCTGTTCCACCCGGGCGACGAGCTGCTCGCCTTCCTCGAGGTCAACACGCGTCTGCAGGTCGAGCACCCGATCACGGAGTGCACCACCGGAATGGATCTGGTCAAGGCGCAACTGTGGGTCGCATCCGGCAATCGGCTCGAGGGTCGGCCGCCGGTCGAGCGCGGGCACGCGATCGAGGCCCGGCTCAACGCCGAGGACCCCGACCGTGACTTCGCCCCGGCGCCGGGCCGCATCGCGCTGCTGGACCTGCCCGCGGGCCCGGGAATCCGCGTGGACACCGGCGTCGCCGAGGGCGACACGATCCCCGCCGACTTCGACTCGATGATCGCGAAGATCATCGCCTATGGCCGCGACCGCGACGAAGCGCTCGGCCGGCTGCGCCGCGCGGTCGCCGAGACCCGCGTCCTGATCGAAGGCGGAGCGACCAACAAGAGCTTTGTCTTGGACCTCCTCAACCAGCCCGAGGTGATCGACGGCAGCGCCGATACCGGGTGGATCGACCGCGTCCGCGGCGAGGGCCGGCTGGTCGCCGACCGGCACTCCGCCGTCGCGCTGGCCGCCGCCGCGATCGACGCGTACGAGGAGGAGGAGGCGGCCGAGCAGTATCGGCTGCTGTCCACCGCGTCGGGCGGGCGACCCCAGGTGCAGCACGAGAGTGGCCGGCCCCTCGACCTCAAGCTGCGCGGGGCGACCTACCGCGTGCGGGTCGCGCGGATCGGCGCGCACCGGTTCCGGATCGGCATCGAGGC
>CAJCHX010000049.1 GCA_903970215.1 Acidobacteriaceae bacterium | reverse complement strand
CCGCCGACGCCGACGGCACCAACGCCAGCCCCAGACTCGCCACCGAGATCAGAGCCATACTGACCGCCAGGCCGGTACGACGGCCGAAACGGTCACTGAACCGCCCCAGGACCGCACTACCGAGCGGCCGCGCCAGGAAACCGACGGCGAACCCCGCATACGCGACCAACAGCGCCGAAGAACCATGCACGCCGAACACCGTCACCGCGAAGAACGGGGCCAACACCGCGTACATGTTCCAGTCGAAGGACTCGACGACCGAACCCACCGTCGCCGCAACCAACTCTCGGCGACCCATACCCGCGTCCCCGCCGACACCGACCCCGCCAACCACTGCACCAACTCCTCCACCCAGCTACCCAGCCACCCAGCCACCGCAGACTATCGGCGACACCCAGCATTCGCTCAGGATCGCGGAGCGAACCGCGACCGGCCCTCGGGTACCTCCCCAACTCGTGCAGCACGACCATCGGATCCACGGCCCGTTCCACCCGATCCGCAGCGCCCGGCTGAACGTCGTCAGTGTCTTCCCAACGACGTCTTCCCAACGACGTTCAGCCGCAACAGGTGTGGGCGACAGCAATGTGCCGGTCGTTCCATCCGGAACGACCGGCACATCGCGCTCCCCCCGGGTCTGGTTACCAGTCGTCGAGCGCCGTGTGAGAGTCCTGCAAAGCCCGCACGAACAGCGCCATCTTGGACGTCGCCGGCCGCCCCACCGCCGCGTACTTGGCGCGAATGCGGCCGATATGGGTGCTGACAGTGGCCGCGGAGATGAACAACTCGGCGGCCGCCTCCTCCTTGGTGCGAGCGCGAAGCCAGCCCACCAGAACCTGAACCTCACGTCGGCTCAGCGTCGGCGCCGGCAGATCACCCCCAGGCCCCGGCAACACGATCGGAAATACAGCGGTCATGGCCAGTCCCCCCACGGTCGTGAATTCTCAATGACTCACGTGAACCGTAGGAGAGAGACGCGTTACGGGGTCAATGGCGACCCATTGGCATCGCACGCTCCGCCGCGCCAGTACAGTAACCCATCATAGGGTGAGCAAATACTCCCATCGCCCAGGTCACACCGCTACCAGAGAGGTGTCGAATGCCAAACCGAAAAGCATCGGAACGCCTCATCCAAGCGGCCATCGAGATACTCGTCAGCGATACCGACGACGTTCTCCGGCACGGGATCCGAAGTGAGCGCGCAATTGAACTGGCGCGCACCTCGCAGACGACATTCTTCCGTAACTTCACAAAAGAATCATTCGTCAAAGCCGCTATCGACACACTCGTCCGCTCCCACTCGGAGAGTCCGGCCGATCCCGCACCGCAGGCGACACCCGCCGACGTCGGCGGTGACGCGCGGCGCCTCATCCGCGACGCTGCAACCGCCGACTTCCAAGCGAGCGACACCGACGCCGTTCGGCGGGTACTGGCCCTCGCGCTCGGGCGCGACGGCCCGGCCCGCCAGGAACTCCACGACAGCTACGCGCGATCCGACGCACTCCGATCACGCGGCTACCAGACCGTCATGGACGCGTGGGGAGCAACCGTCCGGCGCCCGTTCACGGTCGCCCAGCTCGCCACCGTCCTGACAGCGGTGCGCGAAGGCCTACAGTTCCGACGGATGATCGACCCCGCGGCGGTGCCCGACGCGCTCTACGGCGAGGTCGCCCTGGCGATCGCCATCGCCGTCCTCGACGTACGACACGAGCACGAGCACCTCGACGACGCGGGCGCCGCCCTCGCCACCAGCACCAGCCACGTCGACGCCACACCCGTCAACCTTCCCGACGACCCGCGCAGCGCCGTCATCGAATCCGCCGCGAAAGAATTCGCCGAACACAGCTACTACCTGACCACCCTCGACGGGATCGCCGAAGCCTCCCAGGTACCGATGGACATGCTCAAACGGCTCTTCCCCACCAAGGCACACATCGTCATCGAGGCCCTGCGACCGCGATTCACCGCGATAGGACAGGGCGTCATCGACGACATGTCGCTCGGCACCGATCGCGTCACCGTGATCCGCCGCCACCTACTCCGCTGCGCACGCCTCACAGTGGAGCAGCGCCCTTTCATGGACTCCATGATCGCGAGCGTCTCCCACGACACCTCCGGATTCGCAGAAGGCGTCATGGAGATCAAGAAAGAACTGCACTTCCCCTCACTGATCGAACCGGTCATCGCCGACGGTCAACGGCTCGGGATATTCACCGACTCCCAACCAGCAAGCGAACTGGCCGCCACCGTGACCAACACACTGTTCATCCGCTGCTTCAGCCGCCGCGAATGCACCCCGGAAGACAACGCCGCATTCGTCGCAGACCTGCTACTCAACGGTCTACGGAGCGCCTGACGGCACTGGACTTCTGCGGCGCCGGTCGCAGCGGCTACTTCTTCTTCGCGGCCTGTTCGAAGAACTTCCGCAGCGTGGTCGCCACCTCTTCGGGGCTGGTACCGACGGACAGCGCGTGCAGCGAATCGCTCAGCCGCGTCCACAGTGCCTCGCCCGAGACTCCCAACGCCTCGGCAGCCTTGTCATGGTCGGCCGCGAGCCCGTACAGGACGTCCCGCAGGCTGGCCGCCCGAGTGGCGGCGTCGGCCCGCGCGATCCGCCGGAGGTCCGCGACATAGTCCGATGCCTTCATCACTCCGGTAAAGCTACACGTTGTAATCACGGACGTCCGGTTGCGGGCTAAGGCCGACTGCGCCCATCAGCGGCCCATTAGGGTGAGGATCGTGGACGACAAACTGGTCTGGGTGGACTGCGAGATGACCGGCCTGAACCTGGCCTCCGACCGACTCATCGAGATCGCCGCCCTGGTCACCGACAGCGAGCTCAACATCCTCGGCGAGGGGGTGGATCTGGTGATCCATGCCGACGACACCGCGCTCGCCGCGATGGAACCGGTGGTTGTGGAGATGCACGCGAAGTCGGGCCTCACGGACGAGGTTCGGACCTCAGCGGTGACGGTGCCCGATGCGGAGCAGGCGGTTCTGGCCTACCTGCGGGAGCACATCGCTTCGGCGCGCACGGTGCCACTGGCCGGCAACTCCATCGCCACAGACCGCGGCTTCATCGCCCGGGACATGCCGGAACTGGACGCCTTCCTCCACTATCGGATGGTCGACGTCAGTTCGATCAAGGAGCTGTGCCGGCGTTGGTACCCCAAGATCTACTACGGACAGCCGGACAAGGGGCTGGCACACCGCGCCCTCGCCGATATCCGCGAGTCGATCCGTGAACTGAAGTACTACCGCGCCACGGCCTTCGTCCCTGCGCCCGGGCCGTCGGGCGCCGACATCGCCGCGGCCGTCGAATCGCTGGGCCCCGCGTGACACCCGCCGTCGCGGGGCCGACCGCGAGGTGGACACGGACCGGCGATATCGATTGGTCTTCTTCGGCGGCCGTCGGGTAGAGTACGGACTCGGTTCGCGGCACGCCGTGAGCGATGGTGAGTGTAGTTCAGTTGGTAGAGCACCAGATTGTGATTCTGGATGTCGCGGGTTCAAGTCCCGTCACTCACCCCGAATGATGAGGGCCGGACGGGCAGCGCCAAACGCTTCCCGTCCGGCCCTTCTCGTTGGCGCATCGCAGCAGTACGATCTGTCATGGATGGGGGCCTGTCGAGGAGGTTCTTTCATGCCCGCTCTGTCCAGATCTCTCGCAGTCGCCGGGGCCGTTCTGGGCCTGGCATTCGTAGGTTCCACCGCCCACGCCAGTCCACTCCCGCTTCCACCCGTCGGCCACTCGTGCGGACCGAACAGAGTGGTCACCGACAACCACACCTGCAGCGGCATCAACAAATCGTGCACCGGCTACGACATGATGATCATCGGTCGGGTCGATCACACGGGACACTGCGTATTCCCCGGAATCAACGGCACCACCTGGTGAGAACGGTTCGGTGACGGCGGCGAGTCCACCCGACTCGCCGCCGGACAGCCCTGGCAATCCCCGATACATCGCGCCGACCTCACCCCGTCGCCGCGGATTAACTCCCGTGCCGTGACCCCCGCTACACTTCCGGGGCAGCCGTGGCGCAGGTCGCCGTGACGTGCGGCGACCACGTCAGCAGGCGAATCTTTCGACAACAGATCTCGAAGAATCGGTTTGCTAGACGAGATCGTCCATGCGTCAGTGGTTCTGGGACTTCCACGGCGTCGGCTGTTATGGTCAGCGGGCTTCGGTCCAAGGCGGGCAGGCCGGACGAAAACGACGGATGGGGTGTGTGTTGGCAAAGGGATCACGGGTCGTCGCAGGTCTGCGTCGGACGATCATGGCAGCGGCGGCGGCAGTCGTGCTCACGTCCCTAGTCGGTGGAGTCGCCACCGCGGCCCCCGCAAGCCCGGCACCGTCGGGCTCGTCCACGGCCCCCACGCCGAGCACTCCGGGATCGAGCGACTCCCTGATCGGCGCAGAACCGAAGTCGGTGGGACCCGGCGACCGCATCGACATCCTGCAGCGCTCCCTCGGCGGCGGGCGCTTCGAAGCCCTGCAATGCACCGTCGGCTTCGCGGTCATCTCCCCCAGCGGCGAGCGACTCGGCGTGACCGCCGGGCACTGCGGTGCACCGGAGCAGCCGGTGGGCGTGTCGCACTGGATCGTCGGCGAGGTGGTGCAGTCGAAGGCACCCGCCGTCAAGCCCGACCCCAAGCGCCCCGGTCAGTTCACACCCGTCGATCCCTTCGGCCCCGACTGGGCGACCTTCCGGATCACCGACAACACCGTCAAGCTGCTCGGCGCCAAGGGGCCGATCACCCCGAGGTCCGTGGGGGTCGCGCACGTGGGCGACAAGGTGTGCCAGTTGGGTTCGGTGAACGGCTACCGCTGCGGCGCCGTGGTCAAGGTGCAGGGAAACTGGATCCTCACCGACATCAAGACCACCCCCGGAGACAGCGGCGGCCCGCTGGTGCGGACCTCCGACGGAGCGGCACTCGGCATCATCACCGACGCGGTGACGCTCAGCGACGCGACCACCGGCAAAGTCACCGGTAACGCTACGCAGTACTACGCGCTCCCGGCCGTGCTGGCTGCCGCGGGCGGCGACCGACTCGCCACGAATTAGCCCCTCGCCCCCATAGACTCACACCCATGTCGTCCATCGTCGCCGACCTCAAGGCTCGCGCCCTGCGCGTGGGCACCTATCGGCCGGTCTCGGCCGCGATCCGGCGGATGGTGCCGCTGGACAAGGCCGTTACCCGCGTCTCGGGTGGACGTGTACACGTGGTGCCGACCTGGCTGGTGCCCAATCTGACCCTGACCACTATCGGTCGGCGGTCGGGACGGCCGCGGTCGGTACCCCTGCTGTACGTCCGCGACGGAGCCGATCTGGTGGTGGTGGCGTCCAACTTCGGGCAGGCGCACCACCCGGCCTGGGCCTACAACCTGGAGGCCACGCCCGACGCCGAAGTGCTCCTGGGTACCAAGCGCTTCCCCGTGCGCGCGAGGGGCCTCACAGACGCCGAGCGGCGCCGGTTGTGGCCGGCCGTGGTCGCCGTCTGGCCGGCCTACGACGACTACGTGCGTTGGGCCGGCGACCGCACCATCAAGATGTTCCGCCTGTCGCCTCGCAGTTGACGGGGCTCGTCCGGACCGGCCCCACGATGTCGGGCAGCACTGCCGCCGCCAGCTCGGCTGCCGCGTTCGGCGTGAGATCAGCGATCGGATAGTGACGGTGCCCCACCGCCGTCGCGGCGATCAGCGTCACCACACCCGAACGTCGTTGGAAGAACGACTCTTTCGTGACCCAACCCGCGATGCCGTCGAACTCG
>CAJCHX010000048.1 GCA_903970215.1 Acidobacteriaceae bacterium | reverse complement strand
TTGAAGAACAGCAGGTCCGCCGCCCAGGACGGGAATTCTTCCAGCACGACCGATGAGTCCGCCTTCAGCGCGCTCACCTGGGCCGGCGGCACCGCGGAGATCACCTGCACCTCGCCGCTCTTGAGCTGGAGAACACGCTGGTTGTCGTCGTTAATGTAGACGAAGTCGACCGCGTTCAGGTACGGCTTGCCGGGCTGCCAGTAGTGCGGGTTGCGGGTCAGCGAGACGTTGCCGCCCTTGGTGAAGCTCTTCAGCGTGAACGGGCCGGTGCCGATCGGGTTGGTGAAGAACGCGGACGCGCTCTGCCCGCCGAAGTTCTTGGGCACGATGGCGTTGGCGAACACTGAGATGTCGGACAGGAACGGCGCCCACGGCTCCGACAGGGAGAACACCACCGTGCCGTCACCGTCGGCCTTGATGCTCTTGATCGCGAAGTCCAGGAAGCTCAGCGGCCCGTCCTGGTTGGTGCGCTCGCGGTCGATCGACCACACGACGTCCTCGGCGCGCATCGGCGAGCCGTCGCTGAAGCGCACGCCGGGGCGCAGCGTGAACGTCCAGGTCTTGTGGTCTGAGCTGGTCGTGTAGCCGGTGGCCAGCCACGGGGTCAGCGTGCCGGCGGCGCTGGTGATGTAGAGCGGCTCGAAGATCTTGTCCAGCGTGTAGACGTCGCCGGCGATGATCGAATTGGCCGGGTCCAGCTGGGTCGGCGCGACGCTGCGGGCGAAGTTGAGCGTGCCGCCGCGCTTGGGCGTGCCGCCGGACCCGCTCGGGGCGGCGGTGGTCGCCGAGCTGCTCGAGCTGCTCGAGCCGGAGCCACAGGCCGCGATCAGCGGCCCGAAGGCCAGCAGGCCCGAGGCCTTGGCCCCGTTGATCAGCAGTTTGCGTCGGTTCAGCACCAGGTTCTCGATCTCCATCGCACGTCGCCTTTCTCGTCTGACAGCGCCCACCCCGCGTGCCCCCCTGGCACGAACCGGACGTTACCAACGCATTTGGTCAAAAATATGCCGCTCCCGGGCGCGGATCGCGCGGGTATCGCCGGCTCGATACCTTCGGCCACTGCCAGACCGGGCCGCCGGGATCGACACTGTCGGTGCGCTGGATCTCCCAGCCGTCACCCGCACACCCACCACGGAGGGCAGTCCCGATGGCAGGCAGCATCTCAGTCGACCCCCAGGCGCTCCAGGCTCTCTCCGGGACCCTGGCCGACGTCTACGGGAGGATGATCGTGATCGACAAGGTCACCCCGGACTTCGGCAACAACCTCGGCGGGGCCAAGCTCATCAGCGCGCTGTCGGAGTTCAGCTCCACCTGGAAGTACGGCATGGCCGAGATCGGCACCAACCTCAAGAGCGCCGCCGCCTGCATCCAGAGCGCGGCCGAGGGCTATGCCGAGGCCGAGGACCACGTCTGCCTCGCGACGACAACGGCGGGGCAGTAGCGATGGCCGATCCGTTCTCCGATCCTCAGGCAGCTGACCTGCTCAACCTCAGCGTCGGTGAGATCGACGCCGCGAGCAAGCTGTTCCTGCAGACCGCGCAGGGCGCGACCGAGGTCGCGACCGGTCTGCGCAACGCCCAGAACGACACCAGCTGGCAGGGCACGGCCGCCGACACCTACCGCGCCAACATCGGCCAGATGCCCGGCTGGATGCACCAGGTCCACGGCAGCTATCTCAACGTCTCCTTCTACCTGCAGAACTACGCCAACCAGGTCGAGCCGCTGCAGCACCAGTTCCAGCAGCTCAAGAACCAGCACGACACGCTCACCTCCAACCTGGGCACGGCCCAGTCCAACGCCCAGCAGGCCGACGGCGCGTTGAAGGGCATGAGCTCTCAGCCCGGCTTCAAACCGAGCACGCCGGCCGCCAAGCAGGCGATCTCGAACGCGAGCAGCGCCGACGGGGCGGTCACCCGCATCCAGGGGGAGATCACCACGGTCGAGTCCCAGGCCACGACGATCCTCAACGAGTTCAAGAGCCTGCTCGACACCACCGCCGGCCAGGTCAAGAGCGGCGCCAGCACCGCACCCCAGCCCCCGCACCACAGCTGGCTGCACAACGCCCTCGGCGACATCTGGGGCGGTCTCAAGGACGTCGGCTCGTTCGGCTGGGGCGTGATCAAGGACATGGGCGAGTCGATTTACAACCTTCCCAGCGCGACGGTCGACATGATCAAGGACCCGAGCGCGGAGAACATCGGCACGTTCCTGTCCGACGCGACCACGACCGCCGCGGCGGTGGCGATGGTCGTCGCGCCGTTCGCCGCCCCCGAGCTGGCCGAGACCGTCGTCGCCGAGGACGGTGGTGACGCCGCGGCCAAGGAGGCCGCCGAGAGCGTCGCGACCAAGCTCGAGGCCGAGGGCGAGAACCCGGCCGAGGTCAAGGCCGGGGTGAAGAAATGGCTGGAGGAGAACACCCACAACAGCGAGACCGCCGCCAAGCTGCGCGACGGCTCGCTGAAGGCCACGACCTACGGCAACGGAGCCAACAACGTCGACGACATCGCCCAGGGCAAGGATGAGGATGTCCTGGTCAACCTCGCGCTGCAGGACGTCGCGCCGGGCGACGCGGTCGCCGGCAGGGTCAGCGCCACCGAGGATCAGGTCGCGGAGGCCGAGCAGGTCTACGAACGCGCCACCGTCAACGACTGGCAGTCGCAGGGGTACACCGCGGCGGACGCCGAGAAGCTCACCTTTCCCGACGGCACCCCGGACTGGTACGAGACCCCCCCGACGGAGGCCGTCCCGACGGTCGACCAGGCGAAGGCCGATCTGGCCAAGGCGGAGTACAAATACAACCGCGGAGGCCTGCAGGCCGGTCAGCTCGTCGACGCGGGCGCAGACAAGCTCACCAGCCCACCCGATCCCCCCGCCCACCACAAGGCCCAGCCCGCAGGAGCCGCCAGCTGATGCGCAATCCGTTCTCCCATCACCCCGACGCCGGCCACATGCAGCGAGAGATCCGCGACGCCTACACGCATGACGGCTGGGGCACCACGGTCGTTCGCAA
>CAJCHX010000047.1 GCA_903970215.1 Acidobacteriaceae bacterium | reverse complement strand
CCTCGAAGGTCACCAACGGATCGCCCACCGGTACCGTTTGGCCAGGCTCCGCGTGCAACTCGAGGACCGCGCCCGCGGCTGGGGACGGCAGCACTAGCGTCGCCTTCGTAGTTTCGACCTCGACGAGATCCTCGTTGAGCGCGATCGTATCTCCGATGTTGACGAGCCACTCGAGAACGGTGAGCTCTGTTAGGCCCTCCCCCAGGTCGGGAGCCTTGAATGTTTCGCGAGCCATCCTCAGCGCTCCAGAACCGTCTGCAGTGCGAGCAGTATGCGGTCGGCGCTCGGAAGGTACTCATCCTCCAGCGCGGTCGGTGGGTAGGTCGCATCTGGGGCACCCACCCGAAGCACCGGAGCCTTCAGGTCGTCGAAGCAGTGTTCCATCAGCAACGCGGCCACCTCGCCGCCCAGCCCCCCCCGCACCGGCGCCTCGTGCACCACAACTACCCTGTGTGTGCGCCGAGCAGATGCCACGAGCGAGTCGAGGTCTATCGGTCGAAGCCACCGAAGGTCCAAAACCTCGACGCCGACACCGTCCTCGGCCGCGAACTCGGCGACTTGCAGGCAGCGCGCGACCGAGGCGCCCCACGCGACCAACGTCGCGTCTTCGCCTTCTCTGACCACTCTGGCGGAGTATCGCGGCAGGTCAGCGGTGTGATCTGCGAGATCAGCGCTCTCTCTCGTCCAGTATCGGCTCTTCGGCTCGAGAAAGATGACTGGGTCATGGTCGCGAATCGACTCGAGAAGTAGGTGGTAGGCGTCACCTGGCGTTGACGGGGATGCGACCTTCAGACCGGCAACGTTGGCGAAGTACGCTTCGACGCTTTCGCTGTGATGCTCAGGTCCCTTGATGCCTCCGAAACTCGGTACGCGGATCGTCAGCGGAATGTTCGCCGCACCCCGTGTCCGCGCATGCATCTTGGCGGCGCTGTTCACTATTTGGTTGAACGCAGGGGCGAGGAACCCGTCGAACTGTATTTCTACTACCGGCCGGTAGCCTCGCAGCCCCAGGCCGACGGCGGTTCCAACGATTCCGGCTTCCGCCAGCGGTGTGTCAAAAACACGACGTTCACCAAACTGCGATTGCAGGCCGTCTGTCACGCGAAATACCCCACCGTGGTGACCGACATCTTCACCGAAGATCAAGGTCTTCGGGTCCTCCTCCAAGCTGACTCGAAGCGCCGAGCGGATAGCCTCTTGCATGGACCACTCAGACATTGGCTTCCACCTCCAACCATTGACGGTCCTCCTCACGAACCTGCGGTGGCGTGTCGCGGTAGATACGACCTAGGTGATCCGCGAAGGACGGCTTAGTCAGGTTCAACAGATCCGATCGCATTTGTGTTGTCTCCGCCTCGAGCTCGCGTTCGAGATCGGCGAGCAATGCTTCAGTTGTAAGGCTTGCCTCAATCAGCTTGAGGCGCGTGCGAGTGATGGGATCGCGCTGACTCCAACGCTCTTCCTCCTCGGCTGAGCGATAGCGTCGAGGGTCATCGGACGTCGCGTGTGGTCCGAGACGGTAGGTCAT
>CAJCHX010000046.1 GCA_903970215.1 Acidobacteriaceae bacterium | reverse complement strand
GATCGTCGTGCTGTTGCTCGCGCGTCCGGAACTGGCCGGCGACGCCGGCTTCGCGCTGTCCGTCGCGGCGACGGCTGGACTGCTGCTGTGGGCGCCTAAGGTCACCGACGCGCTGGCGGCGAGGGGGTTACCACGGTCAGTCGCTGGGTTGCTCGCGATCTGCGTGGTGGCACAGGTGGTCACGGCGCCGCTGGTGATCGCAGTCTCTGGGCAGCTGGCGACCGGTTCTGTTCTCGCGAATCTGCTTGTCGGGCCTGCAATTCCGGCGATCACTGTGCTCGGGACAGCGGCGGCGGTGCTGGCCGCACCCATCCCGGGAGCGGCGGAACTCCTGATCCGCGCGACCGGCCCGGAGTTGCTGTGGCTGCTCACGGTCGCGCGTTGGTTCTCGCATTGGCCGACGGTGCCGGTGCCGGGAGGCGGCGCGGCGGGGTTGGCGAGCATCGCCGTCGCGGGCGCGGTCTTCGTCGTCTGGCAGCATTGCAGGCGTGGCAGACGGCGCGCGGGTACACGTGGTGGTGGGGACCGAGGACCTCCTGGTGGAGCGCGCGATCGCCGAGGTTGTGGGCGCGGCGCGCGCGGCGGCGGGTGATGCTGCTGGGATGTCGGTGCCCGGCAGCGCGGGTGACGCGGTTCCGGTGACCCGGTTGCGGGCAGGGGATGTGTCCGAGCCGGAGCTGGCCGAGTTGCTCAGTCCGTCACTGTTCGCGGAAGAGCGCGTCGTGGTACTCGAGGCCGCCGACGAGGCGGGGAAGGGGCCGGTGGACCTGATCCTGGACGCGGTGCGACAGCCTCCCGAGGGCATCACGTTGATCGTCGAGCACAGCGGTGGTGGCCGGGCGAAGTCGATGGTCGGGGCGCTCCGGAAGCTGGGTGCCGAGATCGTCGAGATCCCCACGGTGACCAGCGTCCGCGAACGCTGTGAATTCGCGCGCGCGGAGTTCCGAGCCAGCGGGGTGCGGGTGTCCGGGGAGGTCGTGGACGTCCTGGTGGATTCAGTCGGTAAGGACCTGCGAGAGCTGGCAGCCGCGATCACGCAGCTGGTCGCGGACACCGGGGGGCGCGTCGACGTTGCGGCGGTGCGGAGGTACTACGCCGGTCGTGCGGAGGTGACGGGGTTCGAGATCGCAGACAAGGCGGTCGCTGGGGAGACCGCCGCTGCAATGGAAGCGCTGCGCTGGGCACAACACCGCGGCGTACCGCATGTGCTGATCGCCGACGCGCTGGCCGACGCGGTCCACTCCATCGCCCGGGTCCGCGGGCTCGGCCGGACGCCGGACCAGTACAAGGACGCCGGTGCCTTGGGGATGGCGCCGTGGAAGGTGAAGAAGGTGGCGCAGACAGCGCGTCGTTGGGGCAGTGATCGGCTGGCCGACGCGCTGGTCGTCGTCGCTGCGGCGAACGCCGACGTCAAGGGGCAGGCGGCCGATCCCGACTTCGCGCTCGAGAAGGCAGTGCGGGAGGTGGCGCGCCTCGCCGGCTGACGGGTGCCGTTGGACGCAGAAGACCGCGCCGTCCGTCGAGGGGGCGCGTGGAGCCCGGCGACATTCGGCGCGGTCTGCGGGAAGAACCACGGTTCGGGGCGGCACCGCGCGTGCGGATCGCCCTACCGCAGGATCAGAGCTTGTTGAGCGCCACTGCCATCGCCGACTTCTTGTTGGCGGCCTGGTTGGCGTGGATGACGCCGCTGCTGGCGGCCTTGTCCAGCTGACGGCTGGTGGCGACGAGCAGGTTGGTGGCCGAGTCCTTGTCGCCGGCCGCGACGGCCTCGCGGAAGTGGCGGATCGCCGTGCGCAGGGCCGACTTCGCCGACTGGTTGCGCAGTCGGTTGCGCTCGTTGGTCTTGATCCGCTTCATCTGGGACTTGATGTTCGCCACGCGTTTGGTCTCTCTTGCTCTTTCGAAGTCTGGGTACGATCCGTCGACGAGAGCCGACGCGTCGCAGCGGTGGTCACCGCCGACGTACCAGGTTACCAGCGGACCGATACGCGGCCCAAATCGTGTGTGCAGCATCGCCGGTGTCGGCGAAGGATCCATAGCGTTAACATCCCGCTAACATGACGGCCTGCCGAATCCACACGCGTGGTGCACGATAACTGCTGTGACTCCGCAGACGTATGTACCCAAGCGCCCCGCGCCGCCGAGACTGTCGGAAGACGCGCACCTCTTCGCCGGGTATAGCGACGTCGAGTCGTTCGGACGCGCGTACGACGAGATGTTCGCAGACGACGGCACGGTCCGGGCGCCCTACAAGGGGATCTTCAAGGCCCTCGCGAACGCCGCTGAATCGGATCTCGCGGCGCGGGTCGACGCTCTCGGCAGGGCTTTCATCGACCAAGGCATCACGTTCTCCCTCTCGGGGCAGGAGCGGCCGTTTCCGCTCGATCTGGTGCCCAGGGTCATCGCTGCCGCCGAGTGGTCGAAGCTCGAGCGCGGCATCAAGCAGCGCGTGAACGCGCTCGAGATGTTCCTCGACGACGTCTATTCGGAGCAGGAGATCCTGCGCGACCGGGTGGTCCCCAAACGACTGGTCACCTCGTGCGCACACTTCCATCGCCAGGCGGCGGGCATCCGGCCCCCCAACGGCGTCCGCATCCACGTCGCGGGCATCGACCTGATCCGCGACGCCGAAGGCACGTTCCGAGTGCTCGAGGACAACCTGCGGTCACCGTCGGGCGTGAGCTACGTGATGGAGAACCGCCGGACCATGGCGCAGGTCTTCCCGGACCTGTTCACATCGCACCGCGTGCGGGCGGTCGCCGACTACAGCTCCCACCTGCTGCGGGCGCTGCGCAAGTCGGCCGCGTCCAACGAGGCCGACCCGACCATCGTGGTGCTCACCCCCGGTATGGCGAACTCCGCGTACTTCGAGCATTCGCTGCTGGCGCGCCAGATGGGTGTCGAGCTCGTAGAGGGCCGCGACCTGTTCTGTCGCGACAACGTCGTCTACATGCGCACCACCAAGGGCGAGGAGCAGGTGGACGTCATCTACCGGCGCATCGACGACGACTTCCTCGACCCCATGCAGTTCAGGCCGGACTCCGTGTTGGGCGTCGCGGGCCTGCTCAACGCGGCCCGCGCCGGCAACGTCGTGATCAGCTCCGCGGTCGGGAACGGCGTGGGCGACGACAAGCTGACCTACACCTACGTCCCCGAGATCATCGAGTACTACCTCGGTGAGAAGCCGTCCCTGCTCAACGTCGACACCATGCGCTGCTGGCTCGACGAGGAGCGCGAGGAGGTGCTCGACCGGATCGACGAACTGGTCGTCAAGCCCGTCGAGGGCTCGGGTGGTTACGGGATCGTCTTCGGGCCCAACGCGACCGAGAAGGAACTCGCGACGCTGCGTCGC
Organism: Acidobacteriaceae bacterium; assembly: GCA_903970215.1. Taxonomy (GTDB): domain Bacteria; phylum Actinomycetota; class Actinomycetes; order Mycobacteriales; family Mycobacteriaceae; genus Tsukamurella. The sequence goes on along the minus strand of CAJCHX010000046.1, from coordinate 4,918 downwards.
AAGGTCATCGCCGACCCGCGCGGCTGGATCGCCCAGCCCGTCGTGCAGTTGTCCACGGTGCCGACCAAGATCGACGACGCCGCGCGGCCCCGCCACGTGGATCTGCGTCCGTTCGCCGTCAACGACGGTGACGACGTGTGGGTGCTGCCCGGCGGCCTCACGCGCGTGGCGCTGCCCGAGGGGTCGCTCGTGGTGAACTCGTCGCAGGGCGGCGGCTCGAAGGACACCTGGGTGCTCGCGTCGCGCACGTCCGACGCCGACCACGAGCTGGGGGGCGACGAGGTGGTGCGCCCCCGCGAAGTCGCCGAGCCGGCGCACGTCGAACTCGGACCCCAACGGGTCACGCAGGATCAACAACAGCAACAACAGCAACAACAACAGCAGCGGGCGATGGAGAGGGGGCAGTAGTCGATGCTCGCACGCAACGCCGAGGCGCTGTATTGGATCGGCCGCTACGTAGAGCGCGCCGACGACACCGCCCGGATCCTCGACGTCAGTGTCCACCAGTTCCTCGAGGACGCCACCGTCGACGCGGACCGCGCGTCCAGGCAGCTGCTGCGCGTCCTCGGGATGCGGCAGCCGGACGCGGAGGAGGCTCTCAATCTGTGGTCGGTGACCCAGATGGTGGCCTTCGACCGCGACTTCCGCAGCGCGTCGATCGCAGCCTCGATCGGCGCGGCGCGGGAGAACGCGCGCGGCGCCCGCGAGGTGACGTCGTCCGAGATGTGGGAGTGCCTGAACGCGACGTACAACGGGCTCGCCGAGCGCGAGCGCGCCGCGCGCAAGTTGGGGCCGCACGAGTTCCTCAACTACATCAAGAACCGGTCTGCGATGTTCGCCGGGCTAGCCGACTCGACGCTGTCCCGCGACGAGGGCTACCGCTTCCTGCTGCTCGGGAGGGCCATCGAGCGGATGGACATGACGGTCCGGCTCCTGCTGTCCCGCGCCGGCGACCGGTCGAACTCGCCCACGTGGGTCACCGTCCTGCGGGCCACTGGCGCCCACGACACCTACCTCCGCACGTACCGCGGCGTTCTGGACGCCAACCGGGTGGTCGAATTCATCCTCGTCGACCGGCTGTTCCCGCGGTCGGTGTTCCACGCGATCGCCATCGCTGAGAACTGTCTCCGCGAGATCGAGCACGGCAGCGACAGCCGGGTCGGTTCCCGTGCCGAGGCGCAGCGCCTCCTGGGCCGGGCTCGCGGCGAACTCGAATTCCTCGCGCCGGGTGAGCTCCTGCTGGACCTCGAAAAGCGGCTCGTGTCCCTGCAGGAACTCGGGCAGAAGGCCGGTGAGGCCATCACCGAGCAGTACTTCCACGTGACGCCGTACGTGGCGTGGACCGACGCGCGGGCGCGCGTCGAAGAGATCGATCCGATCCTCGAGGGGGAGCTGTGAGCTGGCGGTTGCGGGTGGTCCACTCGACCGGATTCGGGTACGACGCCCCGGTCACGTCGTCGTACAACGAGGCCCGGCTCACCCCGCGCAGCGATTCGCGTCAGAACGTGATCCTCAACCGCGTCGAGACGGTGCCGGCGACGCGGTCGTACCGGTACACCGACTACTGGGGCACCGCGGTCACGGCCTTCGACCTGCACGCGCCTCACACGTCGCTCGAGGTGACGGCGGCCTCCGTCGTCGAGACCGAGGTGCCCCCTCCGGTCGAGGTCCACGCGACGTGGGAGGACCTCGCATCGGAGCCCGTTCTGGACCGCTTCGACGAGCTGCTCACGTACACGGAGTACGTCCCGTTCAACCGCAGGCTCGGCAACGTCGCACGTCGTCTTGTGAAGGACGCGACGCCTGACGAGGCGGTCCTCGCCGTCGCCCGGTGGGTGCACGAGACGCTCGAGTACGTGCCCGGCACCACCGGCGTCCACTCGTCGGCCATCGACGCGTGGGAGGAGCGCAAGGGCGTGTGCCAGGACTACGCCCACCTGACCCTGGTACTGCTGCGCAGCGCCGGGATACCGGCGCGGTATGTGTCCGGATACCTGCACCCCGAGGAGGGGGCGGCGATCGGCACCACGGTGGCGGGTCAGTCGCACGCCTGGATCGAGGCGTGGACCGGGAAGTGGCAGGGCTACGACCCCACGAACGACGTCCCGATCGGGGTGCGCCACGTCTCCGTCGGCGTCGGGCGCGACTACGGCGACGTGCCTCCGCTCAAGGGGATCATCGCAGGCGGTGGGGCATCGGACCTGGACGTCGATGTGGAGATCACCAGGCTCGCCTGAGGCTGAGCTGTCGCGACTCGCGCCCGGTTCCGACGGGCGTCAGCGCCAGCCATGATCGGCGCGCAACCGCTGTGCGACGCGGTCGAACCGGGCGAACTCGAGGATCGCGCCCTCGCGCCGGATGCCGTCCTCCGGGACGTCGAAGACCCGGTCGAGGCGCACCCACGACGGCCGCTGCTGCTCGTCCCAGTCGCCGGGGCCCAGAGCCAGCCACATCGGGTCGCCGTCGTGGGCGTCGGTCGAGAGCATCAGGCCGAGCAGCAGCTCCTCGGTGCGGCCGACCACGAGGACCGGGCGATCCCCACCCTGCCCGGCGCCCGGGCCGGTAGCCTCCTCGGACTCGACCCAGGTCCACACGATCTCGCCCGGGTCGGCGCGGCCGTCCAGCTTCGGTGCGTAGACGACCGGACGGGCGCGCAGGTTCGACGGGGTCGACGTGCGGGTCACCGGTCGACCGGGGGTGAACTCCCGCGGCGTCTGCGTCGGCGGCGCCGGCTGCGTACCGATCGCCTCGGCGACCGCTGCGATGAGCGCCTGGCGACCTGCCTGAACCGGAGCGCTGCGGGCCAGCTGTGCGATCAACCGCGGTCCGTGTTCCCGCGCCAGCTTGCGTGCGACTGCACCCATCCGGGACAACTCGTCGGCCATGGGGGCCAGGATAAGCCTGCCGGTCACGATCGCGGTGGGACCGGACCGGCGACCTCCTAATGAGGATGCCGGCCCGCCCACGCCGAGTTCGTGACAGGCGCGCACCATGAGAAACTAGACGGCGACGTGCCGGGGATCCGGCCACCCGCCCAAGGAGTGAGTTCGATTCCCAGCTTCGCCGATCAGACCTTCACAGACCCCGCGCGTATTCGAAACTTCTCCATAATTGCGCACATCGACCACGGCAAGTCCACACTGGCCGACCGGATGCTGCAGCTCACGGGTGTCGTTGAGGCGCGGGCGATGCGGGCGCAGTACCTCGATCGCATGGACATCGAACGCGAGCGGGGGATCACCATCAAGGCGCAGAACGTCCGCCTGCCGTGGACGGTCACCGCCGCTGACGGCACCGTCGAGGAGTTCGTGCTGCACCTGATCGACACCCCCGGTCACGTCGACTTCACGTATGAGGTGTCCCGCGCGCTCGAGGCGTGCGAGGGCGCGGTGTTGCTGGTCGACGCCGCGCAGGGGATCGAGGCGCAGACCCTGGCCAACCTGTACCTGGCCATGGATAAGGGCCTCGAGATCATCCCCGTCCTCAACAAGATCGACCTACCCGCGGCGGATCCCGACCGCTACGCCGCGGAGCTGGCGCACATCGTCGGTTGCGAGCCCGACGATGTGCTGCGGGTGTCCGGTAAGACCGGCGAGGGTGTCGGGGCACTGCTGGACCGGGTGATCGAGAAGGTCCCGGCGCCGGTAGGCGACCCCGACGCACCTGCCCGCGCGATGATCTTCGACTCCGTCTACGACACCTACCGCGGGGTGGTCACCTACATCCGCGTCGTGGACGGGCGGATCGTGCCGCGGGAGAAGATCGCGATGATGTCGACCGGCGCGACGCACGAGTTGCTCGAGGTGGGCATCGTCTCGCCGGAGCCCAAGCCGTCCAGAGGGCTCGGCGTGGGCGAGGTGGGTTACCTGATCACAGGTGTGAAGGACGTCCGGCAGTCGAAGGTCGGCGATACCGTCACCTCCGCCCGGAAGGGCGCGACCGAGCCCCTCACGGGATACCAGGAGCCGCGGCCGATGGTCTACTCCGGCCTGTACCCGGTGGACGGTTCCGACTACCCGGACCTGCGCGAGGCGCTCGACAAACTGCAGCTCAACGACGCCGCGCTGACCTACGAGCCGGAGACGTCGGTCGCCCTCGGGTTCGGGTTCCGATGCGGCTTCCTGGGCCTGCTGCACATGGAGATCACCCGCGAGCGGCTTCAGCGCGAGTTCGGCCTGGACCTGATCTCGACCGCACCCAACGTCGTCTACCGCGTGATCGGGGAGGACGGCAAGGAACAGATCGTCACCAACCCGTCGGACTGGCCCGAGGGCAAGTTGCGCGAGACGTACGAGCCGATCGTCAAGACCACGATCATCTCGCCGTCCGAGTTCGTCGGCACCATCATGGAGCTGTGCCAGTCCCGGCGCGGCGAGCTGGGTGGCATGGACTACCTGTCGGAGAGCCGGGTGGAGCTGCGGTACACGCTCCCGATGGCGGAGATCATCTTCGACTTCTTCGATTCCCTGAAGTCCCGCACCCGTGGCTACGCGTCGCTCGACTACGAAGAGGCGGGCGAGCAGCTCGCGGACCTGGTCAAGGTGGACATCCTGCTGCAGGGCGAAGCAGTCGACGCCTTCTCGGCGATCGTGCACCGCGACGCCGCCCAGGCATACGGCAACAAGATGACGGTCAAGCTCAAGGAACTGATCCCACGGCAGCAGTTCGAGGTGCCCGTGCAGGCGGCCATCGGGTCCAAGATCATCGCCCGCGAGAACATCCGCGCGATCCGCAAAGACGTGCTCGCCAAGTGCTACGGCGGTGACATCAGCCGTAAGCGCAAGCTGCTCGAGAAGCAGAAGGAGGGCAAGAAGCGGATGAAGAACATCGGCCGCGTCGAGGTCCCGCAGGAAGCCTTCATCGCTGCCCTCCAGACCAGCGGGGAGTGACCTCCGTAGGGTCCGGTCCGTGACCGTCG
>CAJCHX010000045.1 GCA_903970215.1 Acidobacteriaceae bacterium | reverse complement strand
CACCCAGCAGACCTGCGTCGTCGGACTCGTGTGCCACGGCCAGGGCACCCGCGAGGATGGGCGTCGACACCACGGCCGACCAGCGAGCTCTCGCGTACGCGTCGGCGATCTCGAAGCGCATCGCGTCCAGCGCGAGCGCTGCAGGCACCTCGGCGTCGATCGCCGCGGCGAATGCCCCACGGGCGCGCCCGAGATCGCCGGCGGACGACCCGGGTATTCCGATGTCGACGCCGGCCGCGGTCAATGCCTCGCCACGCCATGTCGCGGCCACCGTGTGGTCGAGCCGCGCATAGTCCACCCAACTGCGGTGCGGTGAACGGTCGAGTTGGTCGCGGGCCGCCTCGAGCATGCGACGCGCATCCGCGAAGTCACCCCGGAGAATGCAGGACCAGCTGCGCTGCACCAGAATCCGGTGCACGTCCCGCGGCCGCCCCAGTTCGCGCCAATGTCGCTCGGCGTGTGCCCAGCTAGCGTCCGCGCCGTCGAGATCCCCGACCGCCATCGCGACCAGACCGAACAACAGCCATGCGCGGGACACGTCGTCGGCGCGGTTACCGCGGACGATCTCTGGATAGCACTCCCGTACCAGTCGGTCCGCCTCCCGCGGATCCCGTTCCGCCCATGCGACCGTCGCCAGTTCGAGGACCGCCCGCGCGGCCTGCAACGTCCAGTCGCGTCGCGTCGCTGTCGCGCGGGCGCGGCGCAACACCAGGCGGGCGTCGTCGAGCCGTCCCGACGCCGCCCGGAACCGGCCGTCCCCCACGCCTGCCAGCACGGCGATCCGATCCCGACGAAGGTCGGGGAGCCGCGCCGCTGCGGCCCACCGGGCGACGTGCGCCCACGCGGCGGCTGCGCCGGCCACATCGTCGTCCGCAGCCAGGCCGTCCGCCACCGTCGTCGCGGCGGCGAGCCCCGCGAACTCCGCGTCACCGTCCGGGTCCGGCGAATCGTGTCCCGCGGCGATTCGAGCCTCCAATGCCGCGAGCAGGGCCCCGGCGCGGTGGTGGTCGCCCTCGGACACTGCCAATCCGATCTCGAGTTGCTCTGCACGACAAGTCATCCGGTGATTCATCGCTGTGATCCACGGCAGGCCCGTGCGGCGCGCGATACCGATGTAGATCGCGACACAGTCGCGGATCCGTCTCGCACACTCCCGGGCGCCGTCGAATGCGCTGCGCTCGAGATACAGCTCGCCGAGCTGGGCGAAGACACGCAATGCGAGGTCGTCACGGTCGACGGCCTCGATGCGCGGGAGCAGGCCGAGCAGCAGCGGCTTCGCCTGCTCGTGGTCGGCGGCGAACGCGAGCTCCTCCGCATATCGCAGATCCGCGTCGATCGCGGCGACGGCAGCGTCGTAGCCCGGCATCGTGCACTGGGGGGTCGAGGTGCCGCCCGACCGCACGCACGCGCAACTGACGAGGTGCGTCGGCGTGGCGTCCTCGGGCACCGCAGCGGACATGGGCCGACCATAGTCCTGTACTGATGCGGGCTCGGGCCGGACGCAGACAACGCCCGGCCCGAGGTTCCACGCGGCGCACCATGAACCGCGCTAGGTGCAGTGCACCTTGATCTCGAACGGCTTCGATACCAGCCCGGCCGTCGGATTGTTCAGGTTCGTGCCCTGCGCGGTGCCCGAGATCGTGTAGGTCGAGCCGTCCACCTTGACGTCCGCCGAACCCGCACCCGGCGCCACCGCCAGTGCGGCGCCGTTGTACACGATGCCGAGCGACTGCACCGCAGGCGGATTCGCATCGGTCATCACGACACCCACACCCTGCTGCCCACCGATCGCGGCGCTGCCCACGGTGATCCTGCCGGCGGCCTTGACGCAGCTGACCGAGTTCACGTCGAGGCCGGGCAGGTCCTTGCCGTCGACGGTGACCGTCGCCGCGCCGCCCGTCGACGCGACCGGACCGACGGAGTTCGAGTTACCGCACGCGACGAGCAGGCCGGAGCAGACGGCGAGACTCGACGCGGCGATGGTGACTTTGCGGTTCATGAGGTTCCTTCCCTGGCGCCGCATCCCGTCGATGCGGCCCTGGGAACATCAGATCGCCGGCACGCCACTACCGATCTCGAGTTCCACGGCGCCACCGACGCACCGCGGAGAGTCGACGATTCAGGTAGCCATCGACCGCACCTGAGCGTGCATCCGCGCGGCGTTCGGTGCCACCGACGTGAACAGCTCGAAGGAGCGAACCGCCTGCTCAGCTGCCATTCCGGCACCGTCGACGGTGCGGCACCCCACCCGGCGAGCCTGGACCAGCAACTCTGTGTGTAGCGGGAAGTACACGATCTCCGAAACCCACAGGTCGGGCCGCAACAGGTCGGCGGCGATCGGGGAGCCCGGATGCGTGGCCATTCCCATCGGGCTGGCGTTGACGAGTCCGTCTGCGTCGGCGAGGGAGGCGGCGACGTCGGTACCGACCGCCACCCGGTGCGGACCGAACAGCCCGGCCATCCGGTCGACGAGGTGTGCCGCCCGTTCAACGTCGAGATCGAATATCTCGACGCGGCGCGCTCCGAGGTCGAGCATCGCGTACGCAACGGCCGCGCCCGCGCCCCCGGCGCCGATCTGCACGACGTGCCCGCGGCGGGCGTCAGGCAACGCGTCGGCGAACGGCTTCTGGTAGCCGCACCAGTCGGTGTTGTGGCCGATCGCGCGCCCGCCCCGCAGGACCACGGTGTTGACCGCGCCCAACGCCGTCGCCCTGGCCGACAGCCCATCGAGATGCGGGATGATCGCCTGTTTGAACGGGTGAGTCACGTTGAAGCCGGAGAATCCCGACGCGAGGGCCCACGACACGACGTCCGGTAGGTCGTCCGCGGTGATCCCCCACTCGTGACTGTCGAGGATCCGGTAGGTGAGCCACATACCCTGTGCGGCACCTTCGGCCTCATGCAGGCCGGGAGTCCTGGACTCTCCGATGCCGTCACCCAGGAGGAACAGACGGTGACATACCGGCCGACCGGCAGACCACCGGACTGGGTGATCGGATACCGGTAGCTCGCCGACCAGCGCGTTCTCCGTGAGGGTCATCATCCAACTCTATCTATGTGGTCACCGGTACTTATCAATTCACCCGCATCGGCACGACGGCTCGAGACACCGCCGGCCTCGCGCGCCAAGTACTCGCGCGCACTCACGAGACAGCGGCGGGCATGCCCCTCGGGGCCGTACTCCCGCACATACCGCGCGTTGGGGATCTCTAAGGCGTACACCATGTCTGGCAGTCGTCGCAGCATCGCCGCCGGGTCGATGCCGCCCTCGCCTAGATACTCGCGGCCCTCGCGGACGATCCGCGTCATCTCCTCCCGATCGGTCGGGATCGCACCGGGAGCATCACAGACCTGAACGAATTCGAGCAGGTCTGCAGGCACGCCGGCAAGGTCCTCGGGACCGACGTGTGCGCGATGCACGTGGTGCAGGTCGATCATCAGCCGTGCGTTGGGCTCGTTCACTTCGGCGATCACAGCCAACGCGTCGGCCATCGTGGCCACTGTCGCGATCGGGACGAACTCGAGGTTGATCGTCTGCCCGTACTGCGCCGCCAGCCGGCAGAGCCGCCCGAAGTCGTCGACGGCCGCAGCGCGATTGGACGACCAGATACTGGAGATCACCGCGCGCGCGCCGAGTTCGGCCCCGATGGCGAGGTCGGCTTCGTAACCGGAAGGGTCGACCCCATCCGCGATCCGAGCCAACTCGATGTCATGGATTCGGATTCCGGTGTCCGCCAACGCCTGTCGGGTCTGCCGGAACAGTCCAGAATTCCGCGACAACGTGTAGTCGGTCCCCGGCAGACCGGCGGACATGAGCCGGGGGCTCACGAAGTCGTACCCGGTGGCCGCGGCGATCCGGACGAGATCCGGCGTCGCCGTGCCGATGATCGTCAGGTGACCCAACGAGAACCGGTGAGCGGTGGTGAGAGCGTCGGCCATGGCGGTGACCTAGTTCGTCGCGGCGTGGTGGATGCCCGCGCCCGGGGAGTAGATGTCCATGATGTTCCAGTGACCCGCGGTGGGAGTGGGGACATTGACCATCGGGACATCGATGACCACCGGCCGACCCAGGGCGACAGCCTCTTTGAGCGCCGGGGCGAACTCCGCGGCAGACGTGAGCGTGATTCCCTCCACCCCGTACGCCCTCGCCACCGCGCCGAAATCGGTCGGCACCGGCCCGTCCTCGTTCTCGAAGACGGTGCCGTACGTCGTGCCGAAGTGCGCCTGCTCGAGTCCGGCGATCGTCCCGAACGCGTTGTTGTTCATCACGATCCAGACCACCGCGAGGCCCTTCTCGCGAGCGGTATACAGGACGGCGGGATTCGCGCCGAAACCGCCGTCACCCACCAGCGACACGACGACCCGATCCGGGGCCGCGATCTTGGCCCCGAGTGCCGCGGGCGCGCCGAAGCCCATAGTCGCGAAGCCGCCCGGCGTCAGCACGGAGCCGGGGGTGAGGATGTCCATCTGCTGGGCCATACCGTTCTTGTTCCACCCGACATCGGTCGTGATGATGGCATCGGAAGGCAGGATCTGACGGACCTCGGCGAGGATCCGCTCCGGCCGCATCGGCCACGCCTCGCTCGTCACGGCCGCAGCGTTGCGCTCGGCGAAATCCGCACGGCTCGCACTGATCTGAGCCAACAGCTCTGGTCGCCGAACCCCCTCGGGCGCGAGCCGCTTAGCGGCGGCGACGAGAGCCGCGATCGCCGGCTTGAGGTCGGCGACGGCGCCGATCTCGAGGGGGTAGTTGCGGCCCAGTTCGGTCGGGTCGATGTCGATCTGCATGAGCTTGCTGCCCGGGATGCGGAAGGTGTACTTCTCCTCCCACGAGCTCGAGTCGGCCTCCGCGAACCGGGTCCCCAAAGCCAGGATCCAGTCGGCGGTTCGAGTCGTGCGATTCGAGAACTCCGTCCCCCAGAAACCCGTCATGCCTACGACACACGGGTTGTCGTCGGCCACGACCCCCTTGCCCATGAGACTGTGTGTCACCGGGAGCTGTAGGTGGTCGACCAGTTCTGCGAGCTCGTTGGTCGCGTCGGCGAGGACGGCGCCACCGCCCACATGGAGCAGGGGCCGCTCGGCGGCGAGCAGGTTTGCGACGATCTGCTCGGCCGTGGCGGGATCGAGCGACGGCCTGGCCAGCGAATGCGTCCCGGCCATCACCCGATCGAAGGTCGCGACGTCCACCTCGGCAGAGAAGATGTCCATCGGAACGTCTACCAGCACCGGTCCCGGGCGACCGCTCTCGGCCAGCGCGAATGCTTTGTCGAGGATCTCCGCGAACAAGTGGGCCGAGTCGACGCGCCACACCCGCTTGACGAACGGACGGTATATCTCCGACTGCGCGCCGTCCGCATGGAGATTGATCTCCTGGTGCGGGTGCTTGCCGTAGTAGTGCGAGGGCACATCACCTGCGATGACCACCATCGGGATGGAGTCGAGCGCGGCGTTCGCGACACCGGTCGCGGCGTTGGTGAGTCCAGGACCGAGGTGGGACAGCACCACCGAGGCCCGCTTCGTCACCCTCGCGTAGCCGTCGGCCGCGTGGGCGGCCAGCTGCTCGTGCCGAGTATTGACGAACTCGATCCGGTCGGAGTTCGACAGCGCTGCCAGCACAGCGATGTTCGTGTGCCCACAGAGGCCGAACACGTGCTCGACGCCGCGATGCTCGAGGTAGCGGACGAGCTGGTGGGCGATGAGGTCAGTGGACATCGGTTACTCCTGAATCAAGGGTGCGGGCGGTGGGCCCGGCGTAGGTGTACGGAATCTGGCGCGGCATCGGACCCTTGATCCGGCCGCCCTGCAGGGTCTGCTCCCACGCGTGGGAGAGGATGCCGACGGCGCGGGACAGGATGAACACGCCACGGCCCAGCTCGGGCTCGAACCCGAGCGTGCTGTATATGACTGCGGTGGCGCCGTCGATGTTCATGGGGACCCGACGGCTGCGGCCGGCACTGATCGCGTCCTCGACACCGCGGCCGATGGTCGCGAACCGCCCGGTCACGACGCCCCGTTCCGCGAGCTCGTCGACGAGACCCAGTAACCGAGGCGACCGCGGATCGATCGGATGGAACCGGTGCCCGAAGCCGGGGGCGAACCGGATGCCGCGCTCGTTCCACCGGCACCAGACCAGCGCGGCCGCGTCCGCCGCCGCCGCCGGATCCAGCTCCGCTTCAGCAGCGTGGCCACGCTCGACCAGGAGCTGGTCGATCTCGCGATACAGCTCCATGCACTGCTGGCCGGCGCCTCCGTGGACGTCGTCCAACACGTTGATCGCAGAGGCCATCGCCCCATTGAGGGGTAGTCCGCAGGTCACCGACATCCGGCTGATCGCAATCGACGGAGCGTGGGGACCGTGATCGACCGACGCGACGAGCGCCGCCTCCAGCAGTCCGGCCTCGTCGGCCGTGGGCAGGTCGCCCCTCAGCATGAGCCAGATCATCTGCGGGAAGCTGATCCGGCCGATCAGATCCTGGATCGGGTAGCCGCGGATACCGATGGAGCCCGGGTGGATGTCGATGATGTCGGTGGTCCACCACTGGCGTGCCGCGTCCAGTAGGTGGTCGGCTTCTGTCGGTGCGAGATCGGGGGCGCTCACGCGGGTCGTCCTACTCAGGCCGAGACGACGTCGTCGGCGAGCTCGAGCGCCGGGTTGTAGAACTCGCCGAACAGTTCCGCGTCGCTCGGCTTGTCCTCGGGGATCGGACGCGACACCCACGTGGTGTTGAGGTAGTGCTTGAGGTGCACGTTCTCGGAGGTGACGTTGCCGCCCCACGTCCCGCAGCCCATCGACGAGGTCATCGGCATTCCGTTGGTGAACGCGCCGGCGTTCGCCTTCGACTGCGGCTGGCGCACCATGATCCGCGACACCGGTGCGGCCAGCCCGAGGCGGTGGATGTGGTCGTCGTCGTGGGAGTAGATGCCGCAGGAGTGGCCCTTGCCACCCACCTCGTAGATCGCGCGCATCGCATCGAGCGCGTTCTCGAAATCCCCCTCGTACCGGTGGACCGCGAGCAGCGTCGTCAGCTTCTCCCGGGAGAAGGGGTGGTCGGAGCCGATTCCGTCGCCCTTGACGAAGAGGAAGGTGGTGCTCTCGGGCACCGAGAAGCCCGCCGCAGCCGCGAGCGCGACCGGGGCTATCGCCACGGTGTCGGGCAGACGGTGCCCCTCGTCGTCCCACATCACGCGCTCGAGCGCGGCGCGCTCGTCACCCTCGGCGAGGTAGCCGCCTTCTGCCTGCAGCGCGATGAGCATCGCGTCCCAGATGGACTCGTGGATGACGAGGTTGCCGTCGGCGCTGCAGCCCGAACCGAAGTCCGAGGTCTTGGAGAGGCGGCTGTTGCGCGCGGCGATCTCGACGTTGGCGGTCTCGTCGATGATCATCGTCGAGTTACCAGCGCCGACGCCGTAGGCGGGAGTCCCGGAGCTGTACGCCGCGCGGACCATCGGCTGGCCGCCCGTGGCGATCACGAGGTCACTGCGGGCCATCAATGCCTGCGACATGGCGACGCTGGGCTGGGTGATGCACTGCAGGATGTCCGCCGGCGCGCCCTCGGCCTCCAAAGCCTCGCGCATCAACCGGACGGTCTCGAAAGTCGTGTGCTTCGAACGCGGATGCGGCGAGAAGATGACCACATCGCGGGCTTTGATGGCGTAGATCGCATTGCCCGCCGGCGTCAGGTCGGGATTGGTGGTGGGCACGATGCAGCCGATGAGCCCGACCGGCTTGCCGTACTTGGCGAGGCCCTTCTCCAGGTCCTCTTCGATGATGCCGACGCTGGGCTGCCGGAGCGCATCACGCAGCACGCCGCGGATCTTCATCCGCTTGCCCATCCGGCTCACCGGGTCGCCCAGCCCGGACTCCTCGATGCCCTCGCGGACCAGACGGCTGAACGTCACCTTGTTCGACACCGCCCAGGCCACCGCCTGGCACAGACGATCGACCCGTGCCTGGTCGTAGGTCTCGATGATCTGCTGAGCCGCCCGCGCCCGGCGGATGAGCTCATCGAGCTCCTGCTCGGGTCGTAGCGCCTTGGACTGGCCTGCCGTCGTTGCCATGTTGGTGGTCTCCAGACTTTTCGCTCGTCAGGTGTGTTGTGGATCGCCGTTATGTGTCAGGGGTGAGACCGATCACTGCGGCATGGGACCAGGGTACACGAGTTATGAACGATCTGGTTACTTAATACCAGAAGTTCCGGCCGCCCGTCCCGACTGCCGCGCGCGGCCCTTGTGACGACGACGAGTCGGCCAGTACAGTCCCTTCCGCGGTCGTGCCCGTCGCCGATCCGCTACGGTGAAGAGTCGCCTGAACTGGAGGAATAGTGTCCATTCTCGTCATCAACGGTCCTAACCTGAACCTTCTCGGGACTCGCGAGCCCGGGATCTACGGGAGCACGACCTTGGGCGACGTCGAGGCCTCCGTGACCAAGCAGGGCGCCGAAGCCGGGTACACCGTCGACTGCTTCCAGAGCAACCACGAGGGCGCGATCGTGGATCGGATCCACCTCGCGCGCACCGACGGCACCCGGTTCGTCATCATCAACCCGGGTGCATACACCCACACGAGCGTCGCCATCCGCGATGCGTTCGCCGGCACGGCGGTCCCGTTCTGCGAAGTCCACATATCGAACGTCCACCAGCGCGAGAAGTTCCGGCATCACTCGTACCTGTCCGACATCGCCGTCGGCGTGATGGCCGGCTTCGGCGTCCAGGGCTACAACCTCGCTCTGGAGTTCGTGACCGCACGCCTGAACGCCGAGCAGCAGTAGGCGCCCCCGGTGCGGGGCGCCCGCTTCCACCCTCGCCACGACTGGAGCGCAACATGACCACCGCGAAACCGAAACGTAGTCGCGATCCCGTCCGCACCAGGCAGAACATTTTGGAGGTCGCGACCAGCGAGTTCGCCGAGAAGGGCTTCGACGGTGCGCGCATCGACGAGATCGCGGACAAGACCGCGACCACGAAGCGGATGCTCTACTACTACTTCGGCGACAAAGAGGCGCTGTACCGCGCGGTCCTGGAGAACGCGTACCGCGAGATCCGGACCGAGGAGTCACTGGTCGACGTCGACCACCTGCCGCCCAGCGACGCGCTTCGCGACGTCGCGGAGCGCACGTTCGACCACCACGAGTCGCACCCGGACTTCGTCCGCCTGGTGACCGTCGAGAACATGCAGCGCGGCAAGCACATCGCCGGCATCGAGGGGATCGCAGAATCCCAGCGCTCCGCGCTCGATGCGCTGGAGGCGATCCTGGTGCGCGGCCAAGCGGACGGTGAGTTCCGTGCGGACGTCACCGCGCTCGACCTGCACATCCTCATCAGCTCGTACTGCATCTTCCGGATGGCCAACCGCCACACGTTCGCAACCCTGTTCGGCGCCGATCTGCTCGACAGGGACCGCCGAGACCACCTGCGGCGGATGCTGGGCGACGTGGTGGTCGGGTACGCACGAAACGGACAATTAACTAACTAGTTCAATCACTATTGACCCCGGGTGTGATCTAGATTACGTTCTGCGTACGCACAGTGCTGTGCTGTTCGCATACCCCTGGAGCTCCAATGAAGCGCACCCGTGACCGTGGACCCGGCAATCCCGCCGCAGATCCCAACGCAGACCCGACCAAGGCCAAGCAAGCCGCGCGAGCCGCGTTCTTCGGCAGCATGCTCGAGTACTACGACTTCTACATCTTCGCCTCCGCCGCCGCCCTCGTCTTCCCGCACGTGTTCTTCGAGGGCTCGAAGAACCCGGTGCTGCTGTCGCTCGCGACGTTCGGCATCTCGTACGTCGCCCGCCCCATCGGAGCGGTGGTACTCGGCCACTTCGGCGACCGGATCGGGCGCAAGCGGGTGATGATGTTCTGCCTGCTCGTGATGGGTGCGGCGACGTTCCTGCTCGGCTGTCTGCCGTCGAAGGCGACCGCGGGTGAACTCGGACCGGCCCTGCTGATCCTGCTCCGCGTCGCACAGGGGTTCTCGGCGGCCGGCGAACAGTCCGGCGCCGGATCGCTCACGCTCGAGCTCTCCCCCGCGAACCGTCGCGGCTACTTCTGCAGTTGGACGTTGTCCGGAACCCAGGGTGGATTCATCCTCGCGAGCCTGGCCTTCATCCCCGTCACCTCGCTACCCAAACACGACTTCTACGAGTGGGGCTGGCGCATCCCGTTCCTGTTGAGCATCGCGGTGATCGGGGTCGCCTACATCATCCAGAACAAGACTCACGAGCCCGAGATCTCGCCCGCGAACAAGACGGCGGGCGAACCGGACAAGCTGCCGGTGGTCGACCTGTTCGTACACCACTGGCGCGACGTGCTCCGGGTGGTGCTGTGCGCATTCATCGCGGTGGTCAGCACCGTCTTCTCCGTCTTCGGGCTTGCGTACGCGACCACGAAAGAGGTCGGCATGAGCAGCACCACGATGCTGTGGGTGGCAATCGTCGCGAACGTCGTAGCGCTGGTCACGCAGCCGCTGTTCGGGATCCTCTCGGACCGGATCGGCCGCAAGCCGGTGTTCATCGGCGGAGCGATCGGCTCCGCCGTGTTCATCTACATCTACTTCGCGGCGATCTCCACCGGCAACGTGATCGCCGTGTTCGCCGCCGGCGCCGCCCTGATGGGCTGCGTGTATGCCGCGACGAACGCGGTATGGCCAGCGTTCTACGCGGAGATGTTCTCGTCGCGAGTCCGCTACTCGGGCATGGCCATCGGCACCCAGCTCGGCTTCGCGCTGGCCGGATTCGCTCCGACGATCGCCCAGGCCCTACGAGGCCACGACCCGCGCAACTGGGTTCCCGTCGCGATCTTCACCGGGGTGTGCGCGCTGATCGCCGCCGCGTCCGGCGCAACATCGCGGGAGAACAGCCAGTACACGCTGGCCGAACTCGACGCGGTCGCCGACCACGTCGCCGAGCCGCTCCAACGCGCCGCCTGACCACGCCTACCCACCGGCCCCGGATCGCCCTCGCGATCCGGGGCCTTTTCGGGCGGGCCGCGGCGATCGTCAGAAGCTCCATCCGATCCCGAACCGCTGCTCCAACACACGAACTCCGGCCGGCGTCACCCGCACCGCGCGGTACGTCGGCAACCGCTCGGCCCAGCCCGCAGCGAAGAAACGGTCACAGATCGCCCGGCCTCCCGCACCAGCGAGGTGGTGGCGGGTCTCCGTCCAGTCGATGCAGTACCGCACAGCCGGGCGCCCTCGTCTGCCACCGTCGGGAACGTGGATGTCCAGGCGTGCCAGGAACTCTCGCCCCTGCTCGGTCAGCCGGTAATCGACGTCGTGTCCAGCAGACGCGGGACGATCCGCACCGTCGCCGTGGAACGCCCCATCGCCGCCGTCCAGGAACCCGCCCTCGATCAGCGCACCCATGATCTCCACCCCGAGCCGTCCGGCGAAGTGGTCGTAGCAGGTCCGCGCGATCCGGAGGCGCGACGCGCGCGTGCTCGCCTTGAGTGATCGCGCGGCCTCAGCCGGCGCGAACGCGACCAGCCGTTCGATCAACTCCCCCACGCCGGGCCCGGCCAGCCGGTACCAGCGGTGCCTCCCATCGGCACGCGCCGTGAGTAGGCCGCCGTCGACCAGCCTGCGCAAGTGGGCGCTCGCGGTCGACCGCGAGATCCCCGCCTCGTCGGCGAGAACCCCGGCCGCGAGTTCGCGGCCCGACAACAGCGACAGCAGAATGCGACAGCGCGTGGGGTCGGCGAACAGCTCGCCGACCTGCGCAAGGTCAACGTCACCCGACATCGCAGTCCACCTCCTCGCGGATCTCCGGGACGGTCGCACCGAGGCTGGTACACACACCGATCCCGAGTATGGCCGCGACGGCGACGAATGCCAGCGTCAATGCCGAGGCGGAGCGTCCATCGGCGTTGAATGCGGCCCCGAGCATGGCGACTCCCAGCGCGCCGCCGGTCTGCCGTGCACTGTTGAGTACTGCGCCCGCGAGGCCCGCGTGCGCGTCGGGAGCCGAATCCAGTGCGACGGCGGTCATGGCCGGCATCGCCAGCGACGCCAACCCGATCGCCGTGAATCCGGCGACCACCAGGCGGGGATCGGCCGAGCCGAGCGCGACGATCGACGCTCCGACCGCAGCGCCTGCGAACCCCACGACCATCGGCGCCCGTGGCCCGTACCGAGCCGTCACGAAGCCGCTGGTCGTCGAACCCACGGCGACCACCAGCGTCATCGGCAGGATCGCCATACCGGTGTGCAGCACCGTGTACCCGTGCACCACCTCGAGTCCGACTCCGACGCACAGCAAGGCCCCGTAGAGAGCGAAGTTGAACACGAAACCCGTGGCGACGGCACCCCGAAAAGGTCCCGGCGCCAAGAGTCCGCGCGGGATCATCGGCTCGATCGCAGCCCGTTCCGCTGCCAGGAAGACGACACCGGCCACGATGGTCCCAGCGGCCAGCCAGACGGCGAGCGTGGCGCGCCCCTGGCCGAACTCGATGATGGCGGCCGTCCCCAGTGACAGCGCCGCTGCGCCCAGTGTTGTACCCCGGATGTCGAGCCGGCGCGGGCGGCGCCGGGACGCGGGAGTGGTGAGCATGACGGCGACACCGGCGATCACGGCGATCGGCACGCCCACCCAGAACACCGAGCGCCAACCGGCCCCGGTCGCGAGGATCCCTCCGATCGGCGGTCCCGCGGCGAAGCCCGCGCTCGCCACACCGCCCCACACGCCCAGGGCCCGTGCTCGTGCTGCCGGCCGGTCGA
>CAJCHX010000044.1 GCA_903970215.1 Acidobacteriaceae bacterium | reverse complement strand
TTGCGACCGCCTCGATGACGTCGCTGCGGACGGGGTGGGTGGCGATGTTGCCGGGGGCGTCCTGGTCAAGGCACAGCCGGACGAACCAGGCTTGGTTGTATGCGCGCCGTGTCGTGTCGTCGCCTGATTTATAAGCTTCGCCACAGTCCGCGATCAGGTTGGTCGCTGCTTTGATGACTTGCGCATGGTCTGCGGCTTGTGATCCAAGCCGGGCGAGCTGTGCTTCTGACTGAGCCAACTGAGTCGCCAACTCCTCCTGCTTGGCCTTGGCGATGTCGGACGGCACGCTGCCCTCCATCGCCTTCTCAGCCCACTTGAAGCGTTCCCGCCTGATGGCATGGACCCGCTCGGTCACTCGGCGAGCTTCAGCTTCTGCGGTCGTCTGGTAGTCGGCGAGGTCTGCGAGCAGGGCTTCCCGGATCTCGGCTAGTAAGTCCGTGGGCATTGATTCGGCCTGCCACTGCCTCACGACTGCCGCTTCGACACGATCCTCGGCCAGCCCCGGCAGGTCGCAGCCGTTCTTACGGTTGTGCCGCCCGTTGCAGAGCCAGTAGCCGTAGCGAAACCCTCCCTTACCGGTCGAAATGCTATAAATCAGGCGCGAACCACAGCGTGCACAGAAAATCGATCCGGCCAGGTACCTAGTGTGTCGTTGCGGCTTCGTGGCGGCCGTTCGGTTGCCATGGAGGACGTCCTGGACGCGCTCGAAGGTGGCGGAGTCGACCAGCGGCGTGTGCTTGCCCGGGTACTCGACGCCGCGCCAGGTCACGACGCCCGTGTAGTAACGGTTGCGTAGGATTTCGTGGAGCTTGTTGACGGGGATCGCGCGGGCGTCTCGAGTCCGGGTGGGTCGGCGGGTCAGTCCGCGGTTGTCCAGCTCTGCGGTCAGCCGGTTCAGGGTCCACTCGCCGGTCGCGTAGGCCTCGAACGCCCAGCGGATGTGCGGGGCACGCTCTGGATCGATCTCGATCGTGCGGACCTCGCGCCCCTCGACTACGTGGCGCACGTTGATATAGCCGATCGGGGCAAGCGTGGGCGTGCCACCGAGCTTGACCTTGCTCTCAGTGCCTTTGACGATCTCTGCCGCGAGGTTCTGGCTGTAGAACTCCGCGATGGAACTCATGATGCCGTGCAGCAACATGCCCGACGGTGTCTGATCGATGTTCTCCGTGACGGAGACCAGCGTCGCGCCGTGCTTCTTGATCGCCAAGTTGATGTGCACGTCATCCGCGCGGTTGCGCGCGAGCCGGTCGACCTTGTGGACGATCACGAAGCGGGTCGGATGGTCTTGGAGGTAGACGAGCATGCGTTGCAGGTCCGGTCGGGCAGTGGAGCGAGCCGATTCGCCGGCGTCAATGAACTCTTCGACTACCTCAGCACCGAGCTGCTCGGCGCGCCGGTGGCAGGCTTCGCGCTGGGCGGGGATCGAGAAGCCTTCCACCTCGCCGCCGCGCTCCGCCTGCTCCTTGGTCGATACTCGGAGGTAGACGACGGCGGGTTGCAGAGCTTCGGATGATGACGCGATGGTCACGGGTTCTCCTCATTGTGTTGCGGTCGCTGAGCGTTCTGGCGTTGCCTGGGCGCCTTGACGGCTAACGTTGACGGCAGCAGAGCCGAGCATCAGGCGTACGTGACAAGCACGCACGAGCTGTCTGACCGAGGGTGAATCGGCGCTCCAGGGAACCTGCTGGAGACTCTTAAGCAGGGTGTCGAGGGTTCGAGTCCCTCCTGGCCCTCCA
>CAJCHX010000043.1 GCA_903970215.1 Acidobacteriaceae bacterium | reverse complement strand
CGCCCTGGGCATAACCCCCGTCGCTGCGCTCACGCTCGGCACGACTCCCGTCGCTGCGCTCGCCCTGGACCACCCGCCGTGGCAGTGGGTTGCTCGGATGTGTCCCATTGGCTGCCAGCGGAGGCAGGGTGATCGCGGTGGTCGCAGACTCGTCCGGCTGCGGCTCGGGTGCACGGGCGCGGCGACGGGCCAGAATCGGGATCCGGTCCGTGAACGGCGCAGGCTCCGGATCGCCGGGGCGCTCGTTGTACACCAGTTCGTAGTCGGCTCGCTTGATGGCGGGGAAGGTTCCCGACGTGACGTCGCCCTCGATCGGCTCCCACTCGTCCTGGTCGGCATCGTCGTGGAACGCCAACGCCGGGAACGACGTCGACGGGATCGCACCACCGGACTTGCTGGACTCCTGCGCCGCCTGGCCCTCGGCCACCTCCTCGGGCGTGAACCGCATGAACGGCACCACCACGATGCCGGCGAGCACGACGATGCCCGCGCACGCGAGGAACGCCAGGCTGTAGCCGGAGGCCAGCGCGTGCAATTGCTGGCTGTGGGTGGCGGGATCGGTGCTCATCACACCCGACGTCGGGCCGCCCTTGGACATGATCCGCGAGGTGACGAACACCTGAACGATGGCGAGTCCACCGATACCGCCCAGGTTCTGCGCGACCTCGGTCAAGGCCGTGAGCGGGCCGATCTCGTTGGGGCGTACGCCCGCGACGACGCACAGCGTGAGCGGGATCAGAGCCAGGCCGACGCCCATGCCGATCAC
Organism: Acidobacteriaceae bacterium; assembly: GCA_903970215.1. Taxonomy (GTDB): domain Bacteria; phylum Actinomycetota; class Actinomycetes; order Mycobacteriales; family Mycobacteriaceae; genus Tsukamurella. The sequence goes on along the minus strand of CAJCHX010000043.1, from coordinate 2,561 downwards.
GAACACCGGCACGCCGATCTCGGGGAAGTAGGAGATGTGGACGTCGGTCCTGCGGATGGCCTCGGCGTAATTGTTGATGATGCGGAAGACGATCAGGCATGGGATCAGCACCACGACGCCACCCACGGCCACGATCCACCGCGCCTGCACGCGGAGCGCCAGCTTGGCCGAGATCGCCACGGAGATGCCCATGCCCACGGCGAAGGGCACCAGTGCGGCGCCCGACTCCCACGGCTCGTAGCCGAGAACCTGCTGGAACGTCAGTGCAACGTAGAAGCCCATGGTGGGTATCACGGCGCCGCAGACCAGGATCGCGATCATCGTCGCGACTCGGTTGCGGCTGCGGAACAGCGAGAACGGCAGGATCGGGTTTCGGGTGCCACGCTCGACCGCGAGGAATACCAGCAGGCACACGGCGGCCAGACCGAAGGCGACGATCACGGCCGGACTGGTCCAGTCCTCGGGACCGGCGGTGGCGCCGTACACCCCGGCCGCGCAGCCGACCACAGCAAGCACTGCGCCACGCACGTCCAGCGCGTGCCGGCGCTCCGCGGCCGACTCGTGCAGGGCGATGACGCCGCCGAATGCGCACGCGATACCCACCGGAACGTTGATGAGGAACACCAGGCTCCAGTGCCACGTGGCCAGGACGCCACCGGCGATGAGGCCCGATACCGAGCCCACCCCGGCCATCGCGCCGAAGATCGCGAACGCCTGGTTGCGCGCACGGCCGGGAGCGAAGGTGGTGGCGACCAGCGCGAGCGCCGTCGGACAGGCCACCGCCGCAGACGCACCCTGCAAGGTGCGGGCGATCAGCAGCCAGGCCTCGGAGGTGAGCCCGAGGAACCCGCCGAGCACACCTGCGGCACCGGCCAGGGCCGATGTCACCGTGAACAGCGAGACGCCGTAGATGAACATCTTCTTGCGCCCGAAGGTGTCACCTAACCGTCCGCCCAGCAGCATCAGACCACCGAATGCGACGGCGTAGGCACCGAACAACCACACCTTCGCGGCGTCCGACAGGTGGAGGCCCGCCTGGATCTTCGGCATCGCGACGAACACCACCGTGCCGTCCAGGACGGAGAGGAAATACATCCCGCTGAGCACGATGATCGCGAGGCCGAACGCATGCCCCTTAACGGCATACGTCTGGCTGGGCGCCTCGGGCGCCGAAACTGCGGTCATGGGTTCCGACGTTACAGGCCCGTGGAAGGTGCCGGGAAATCGTTGGATGTAACAAATGGGACTCAGGTGACTGTTGAGACCAGGACCGATCGGGTTTCCGGCACCCTGACCTGCACCTGAGACGAACCCGTGACGGTCCGATCATCCGCTCGAGAAAGTTGCAAACCGCACGCGTTTGTGGTCCTTCAAGCGCTACGCGGGTTCCGCTATGGGCCGACCAGCGCGAATCCGGCGACGGCGCCGACCACGACGATCGCGGGCGGGCGCACCTCGGCGGCCGCTGCGCGGGCGGCGATCGTCGCCAAGGTCCCCGACGTGACCCGCTGGGCGGCGAGAGTCCCGTTCTGCACGATCGCAACGGGTGTGTCGTCCGGCCGCCCACCGGCGACGAGCGCAGCTGCGATCGCCCCGAGCCGTTCGACACCCATCAGCACGACGACGGTGCCGCGCAACCGGCCCAGCGCGTTCCAGTCGACCAGGCTGTCCGGGTGCCCAGGCGCGACGTGCCCGGACACGACGACCACCTCGTGGGTGACGCCGCGGTGCGTGACCGGGATCCCCGCGGCGCACGGCGCGCCGAACGCCGACGTCACGCCGGGGACCACCGTCACCGGTACTCCCGCGGCGACACACGCCTCGACCTCCTCGTAACCGCGCCCGAAGACGTACGGGTCGCCCCCCTTGAGGCGGACGACGAACCGCCCGGCACGGGCGCGGTCGATCAGTACCTCGTTGATGGCCTGCTGGGCCATCGCGCGGCCGTACGGCACCTTCGCCGCGTCGATCACCTCGACGTGTGGTGCGAGCTCGGCCAGCAGCCGGGCGGGAGCCAGGCGGTCGGCCACCACCACGTCGGCCTGCGCCAGGAGTTCGCGCCCCCGGACGGTGATCAGATCGGGGTCGCCCGGGCCGCCCCCCACCAACGCCACACCGACGGGCTTGGGCGCGTACGAGCGATCGGATTCGGCGGGCTCGTCGGCCGTGCGGCCGGCCAGCGTCGCGGCGAGTGCGCTGCGCACCGCGGCGGATCGGCGGTGGTCGCCCGACGCGAGCACTCCCAGCTGCACGCCGCCGACGAACGCCGTCGCGGGCGTCACTGCGGTGCCCTCACGGGCCAGATCGGCCCGCACGCAGAATGTGCGCTGGGCGTCGGCCTCGGCGAGCACCCGGGCATTGACGTCGGCGTCGTCGGTAGCGGCGATCACGTACCACGCACCTGCGAGGTCGCCGTGCCGGTAGTCCCGGCGGGCGGGATGGTCACGACCAGGTTCTGGATCGCGCCGGTGCCGTCATATAGCGTGGTAAGGCCGGTCGCGTTGTCCGACACCCAGAACGCGCCGGTAGGACTATAGGACATGCCCCATGGATTTTTCAAA
>CAJCHX010000042.1 GCA_903970215.1 Acidobacteriaceae bacterium | reverse complement strand
GCGAGATCGAACGCAGCTGCGCGGGAGCGGTGCGCCGGCTCGAGCGGGACGGCCGCGGGGCGCGCACCGTCGTCCTCAAGCTCAAGCGCTCGGACATGTCCATCCTCACCCGCTCGGCGACGCTGCCGTACGCGACCGTCGACGGCGCCGTGTTGCTCGCGACCGCGCAGCGGTTGGCTCTCGACCCGGTCGACGTGGGCGCGATCAGGCTGGTCGGCGTCGGTTTCTCCGGGCTGTCGACCGCGGCGCAGTTCTCGCTGTTCCCGGAGCTCGACTCCGAGGGGCCGCCGGACGAGGTGGGTGAGCGGGTGCCGGAACCTGCCGATGCCGGGACAGCGGCGTCGCCCACCGATCGTTCGCCTGCGTGGCACACCGGCATGGATGTGCGGCATTCCGAATTCGGGCACGGTTGGGTGCAGGGCGCCGGGCACGGCGTGGTGTCGGTCCGGTTCGAGACTCGGAGCACCGGTCCCGGTCGGATGCGGTCGTTCGGTTCCGGCGATCCCGACTTGACCGCAGCGGACCCGATCGACTCGCTCGACTGGCCGGACGTGCCTGATCGGTGACCGCGCGGCGGCTCTCCGACGACCGATTCCGATGGACACCGCAGGGACTTGGGCTAACAATTCAGGTACTGATGCGTTACGGTATCAAATCGGTCACGTCCGGAAGCGAACCGGGCGAGAACGGGCATGGCGGACAATCGAGGAGGGGACTTGCCCCACGAGCCGGTGAACAGTGTCACGTCGCTCGACGGCGACGCGTACTGGTCGTTGCTCGCCGCCTCCGACCTCGCGATCGTCATCCACGGCGAAGACGGCAGTGTGGTGCAGGCCAATCGGGCATTCGCCGACCTGCTCGGATACACCCTCGAGGAGGCCTTGCAACTGGACTCCAAGAGCGTCATCCACCCGGATGATCTCCCTGTGCGAGACGCGCAGGCAGAGGAGATGTTCGATGGGCTCTCGGCCGGCGGGGTGGTGCATCGCCGGCTGGTCCGGAAGGACGGCTCGTTCATCCGAGCGCGGGTCAGGAAGTCGGTGGTCCGCGACCGTGGCGTTCCACTGATTCTCACCATCATCGAGGAGTGGGGACTGATCGGCGCGCTCGAGCACGATGTGCGGCACGACCACCTCACTGGGCTGCTCAACCGTCGCGGGCTGCGCGAGTCGGCCCGGGTCACCTATCCGTACCGGCAGACGTTCCTTGCGATGGCAGACGTGGACGGGCTCAAGAAGTTCAACGACCGGTACGGCCACGCGGCCGGGGACGAGGTCTTGATCGCGGTGGGGAACGCTCTGCGGGACGTGCCGTTGCCGGGTGCGCTCGCGGCGAGATGGTCGGGCGACGAGTTCGTCGTATGTGCCCCTCCGGGTGACGGGTGCTCGGATCCGCAAGCGTTGGCGCGGCTCGTGCGCCAGCGGGTCGGCCAGCCGCTGACGATCACGGGCCTGCATGAGCCGATCGTCCCGCGGATCTCTGTAGGAGTCACCGTGTTCGACCCGATGCTCGAGGAACTCGACGTTGCGCTCGTCCGCGCCGACAGCGCGATGTACGCCCATAAGCGCGAGATCTGAATCTCGTTGGGCCGCATGGGTCGGCGGTCGAGAGGCACTCGAGCCCGGGTCTGATGCAGGTCGGCGTAGATGCCGCCGTGGGCACCCGGGTGAGCGTCCTTCCAGCTGATGTCGCGGCGAACCCCGTTCGATCGATGTCACCGTTGCGAGCGATGGAAACACTCTGTGCGCGTGAATGTTCGGCGCTCTCTGCTTAGTGACTTCGGGCGTTACGTTCGATATGGCGTGTTTGTCCGAACAGGTGTAGCATTGTGTTATGGGGAGCAGGTGTGGTGCGGCGAGGTCGGCGTCGGGTTTCGACGACGACGCCGATCTGCCTGCGTTGCCGGAGTCGTTGGCCGACGCCGTCCCGGGGGCGGGTGGTGACGGCGCGGCTGGGACGTTGGTGGACGGGCTCACCGGTGCCGCGGTGACGCTGGCCCGCACGACGGCGGTGCAGTACGCGTTGGTGTCGCAGATGTTCGCGGCGCGGCAGGGGGAACGGCGTCGGCGTCTGGACGAACTGTCCGACCTGCCGCGGTCGGAGCAGGCGGAGCTGATCTCCGGCCGGGTGGCGCGGTTCACCGACGAATGGGCCCTGCTGCTGGCGGACGTCTCCGCCGGTCTGTGTGTGGGTGAGGTGGCGGCGTCGACGTTCGTGGAGACGGCGATCGTGCTGCGGACCCGGCTGCGCCGGCTATGGGACCTGCTCGCGCGGGGACTGGCGACCGTCT
>CAJCHX010000041.1 GCA_903970215.1 Acidobacteriaceae bacterium | reverse complement strand
CCGCGATCGTGACGGTCGGCGACGGATCCGATTGTAGCGAGATATGCGCCAAGGCCCGCCGCAGCGCCGTCGTCGAAGCCAGAGCCCCACGTAACACGAACCGCCCCTGCCGACCCGCCCGTGATCGGGTCGGCAGGACGTGATCGACCGCTAGCTCGACACCCGTGCGCCGATGACCTCGATGATCTTCGGGCGCAGCTCAGCGGCCTGGACCACGGCGTCCACGGAGCCCACTTCGACGGCGCGCTGAATGCTGTGCACGCGATCGAATTCGGCTGCGACGTCGCCGAGCTTCTGCGCGCGCACCGACGACCGGACCTCGTCGAGTTCCGCCGTCAGGGTGGCGCGCTCCGCTCCGGTCGAGTTCGCTACGCGGACCTGGAGGTCCTGTACCCGCGGATCGGCGGCCGTGCGGGCATCCACCTCCCCGGCGAACACCACCGCCGCGGCCGGCGCACCGCCGAGCACCGAGGCGAACGAGCCCTCGATAGCGAGCACCGTCATATTCGGGTTCAGCGCCTTCGAGAACACCACGAACGCACCACCGTGGTACCGCGAGATCACGCAGAACACGATCGGGCCCTTGAAGTTCACGATCGCGCGACCGATCTCGGCGCCGTACTCGAGCTGCAACTTCCGCAACGACTCCGGCGAGCCGTCGAACCCGGACAGGTTCGCCAGCACCACCAACGGCCGGTTGCCGCTCGACGCGTTGATCGCCCGCGCCGCCTTCGCCGACGACCGCGGGAACAGGGTGCCGGCCGTGTACGTGTCCGGGCCGTCCGTGGATGGGAAACCCCTCCGCGACACGGATTTCGACTCGATGCCCAGCAGGCACACCGGGATGCCGCCCAGATGCGCGTCCTGCACTACCGCAGTCTCGGCGTCGGCCATGCCGGCCCACCGCTCGAGTACCGGGTGGTCCTGGTCGGACAGCGCCCGCATCACCGTGCGGATGTCGAAGGGCTTCTTGCGATCCGGGTTGAAGGTGGACGAGAAGATCTGGCCGACCGTCGTGAAATCGCTGCCAGCAAGTACGTGCGGGAAGTCGGAGACGTCCCGGTCGATGGGGTCGGACGTGGTCGCCCGCCGCGGCCCCGACTCTCCGGGCACCACGTACGTGTGGTCGTAGTGCGACATCACCACGTCCCGCGCGGCGGTCAGATTGGGCGCCCAGTACTGCGCCTGCCCATTGGGACCCATGATCCGGTCGTAGCCGCCGATGCCGAAGTTGTCCTCGGCCGACACTCCCCCGGAGAAGTCGAGCGACTGCTTGCCGGTGAGCACCATCGCGGAGTCCGGCGTCATCACCAAGATGCCCTTGGTGTGCATGAGCATCGTCGCCTCGGCGTTCCAGTAGGGCTGAGCGCCCACGTTGATGCCGGCGACCACGATGTTGATCTCGCCACCGTCCTGAGTGAACTCGACGATCCGCTTGAGTGCAGCCGCCACCCAGTCCATGTTCTCAGTACCCGAATCCATCGAGATCCGGGCGCCGGCCGACAGTGCGTACCACTCGAGCGGCACTTGCATCCGCTCGGCGAGATCCAGCGCCGCGATGATCCGCCGGCACTCCGGCTCCGATAGGGCGCCCAGCGACTTCGTCGGGTCACCCATCAGCAGCACGCGCGCGATCCCTTCCGGGTGCCGCTCCGTGACCGTGGTGATCACGCCCGCGACGATCGCCGCGGTGTTGCGCCCCTTCGGCCGGTCGACCGGCACCAAGATCTCCGCGATGTCACCGTCCACGAGGTCGTACTCGGTGAACTCGCCGAGCAGTGCGGTCAGCTCGTAGGGATAGACGGTGTTGCGCCCGGCGGCCCGCAGCACCTTCTGCCGATACGCGTCGATCGGCTGCACCGGCTCGTCGTCGGGCTCGCCGATGGTGACCCGAGCCGCGC
>CAJCHX010000040.1 GCA_903970215.1 Acidobacteriaceae bacterium | reverse complement strand
CGTGCTGGTCGACACCGAGGGCACCCCCGACGTGCTGCTCATCGCCACCGGCTCCGAGGTGCAGCTCGCGGTCGCGGCAGCGAAGCTGCTGGCCGAGAAGGACATCGCGGCGCGCGTCGTCTCGCTGCCCTGCTTCGAGTGGTTCGACGCACAGGACCAGGCGTACCGGGACAGCGTTCTGCCGCCGGCGGTCACCGCGCGGGTGTCGGTCGAGGCCGGGATCGCGATGCCGTGGTGGCACATCCTCGGCAGCGCGGGCCGACCGGTGTCGCTGGAGCACTTCGGCGAGTCCGCTTCCGACAAGGTGCTGTTCAAGAAGTACGGCTTCACCCCCGAGAACGTGGCCGCCAAGGCCGAGGAGTCGATCGCAGCCGCGCGCGGCTAGATCGCGCTCAGCAGCGTGGCTGAGCCGACCGCGTCGGCCGAACACGGCCGACTCACCAGAACTCGCACACAGAGACTTACAGAGAATCGAAGGGATTTGACCGAACATGTCGCAGAACCCCAATCTCGCCGCCCTGCACGCCGCCGGTGTATCCGTGTGGCTGGACGACCTGTCGCGTGAACTCATCCACTCGGGCAAACTCGCCGAGCTGACGCAGACCATGTCGGTCACGGGCGTCACCACCAATCCGTCGATCTTCCAGGCCGCGCTGTCTCACGGAGACGCGTATGACGCACAGGTCGCCGAGCTCGCGGCGCGCGGCGCCGACGTGGACGCGACCATCCGTACGGTCACCACCGACGACGTCCGCGCCGCGTGCGACGTGTTCGCGCCGATCTACGAGCAGACCGGCGGCGTCGACGGCCGGGTCTCGATCGAGGTCGACCCGCGCCTGGCGCACGACACCGGGCAGACCGTGGTGCAGGCCATCGAGCTGTGGAAGATCGTCGACCGGCCGAACCTGCTGATCAAGATTCCCGCCACCCTCGAGGGACTACCTGCCATCACGCGCGTGCTGGCCGAGGGCATCTCGGTCAACGTCACACTGATCTTCTCCGTGGCCCGCTACGAGGGCGTGATCGCGGCGTACCTGGCCGGGATCGAGGAGGCCGCCAAGGCCGGGCACGACCTGTCCCGGATCCACTCGGTGGCATCGTTCTTCGTCTCCCGCGTAGACACCGAGATCGACAAGCGGCTGGACGCGATCGGTTCCGACGAGGCGAAGGCGCTCAAGGGCAAAGCCGGCCTGGCGAACGCTCGGCTCGCGTACGTGGCATACCAGGAAGCGTTCGACGGGACGGACGGCGTCCGCTCCGAGGACGGCTCGGCCGACTCGGCGGCCCGCTACCACGCCATCGGCGGCGGCGCCACCAAGCAGCGTCCGCTCTGGGCGTCGACCGGCGTCAAGAACCCCGCGTACCCGGACACCCTGTACGTCGCCGACCTGGTCGCGCCGAACACCGTGAACACCATGCCGGGCAAGACGATGGAGGCGTTCGCCGATCACGGCACCCCCGACATCCACTCCATCATCGGCAAGGGCAACGAGTCGGAAGCCGTGTTCGCTGCCCTGGAGCAGGTCGGCATCGACCTCGCCGACGTCTTCACCGTGCTCGAGGACGAGGGGGTGGCCAAGTTCGAGCAGGCCTGGCTGGAGTTGATCGACGCGACGGCTGAGCAGCTGAAGGCCCAGGCTTGATGGGAGCCTCGTCGGGTTCGGGCGCGGGGAGCGAATGGAGCAACCCGCTCCGCGACCCGCGCGATCGCCGGCTCCCCGTCATCGCGGGGCCGTCGTCGTTGGTCATCTTCGGCGTCACGGGTGACTTGGCACGGAAGAAGCTGATGCCGGCGGTGTACGACCTCGCGAACCGGGGGCTGCTCCCACCCAGCTTCGCTCTGGTCGGTTTCGCGCGGCGGTCCTGGGACCATGAGGACTTCGCCGCCATCGTCCGCGATGCCGTCAAGGAGCACTCCCGGACGCCGTTCCGGAAGGACGTGTGGGACCGGCTGTCGGAAGGCATCCGGTTCGTGCAGGGCAGCTTCGACGACGACGCCGCGTTCGACAAGCTCGCGCAGACGCTCAAGACGCTGGACGCCGAGCGGGGCACGGGCGGGAATCATGCGTTCTACTTCTCGATCCCGCCGGGGGCGTTCCCGACGGTGTTGCAGCAGCTCAAGCGGTCGGGCCTCGCAGACGGTGACGCGGCAGGCGGAGCGACGGGAGACGCGACTTCGTCAGGCTGGCGCCGGGTCGTGATCGAGAAACCGTTCGGCCACGATCTGGAGTCGGCGAAGCAGCTCAACGCGATCGTCAACGACGTCTTCCCCGAGCAGTCGGTGTTCCGCATCGACCACTACCTGGGCAAGGAGACGGTGCAGAACATCCTGGCGCTGCGCTTCGCGAACCAGCTGTTCGATCCGATCTGGAACAGCCACTACGTGGATCACGTGCAGATCACCATGGCCGAGGACATCGGCCTCGGGGGCCGCGCGGGGTACTACGACGGTATCGGCGCAGCGCGGGACGTCATCCAGAACCACTTGATCCAGCTGATGGCCCTGGTGGCGATGGAGGAGCCCACGAGCTTCCAGCCGCGCGAGCTGCAGTCCGAGAAGATCAAGGTGTTGTCCGCCGCCAAGCTGGTGGAACCGTTGGATCAGACCACCGCCCGCGGGCAGTACGGGCCCGGCTGGCAGGGCAGCGAGCAGGTGGTCGGACTGCTGGAGGAGGAGGGCTTCTCCAAGGACTCGACCACCGAGACGTACGCCGCGATCACCGTCGAGGTGGATTCGCGCCGCTGGGCCGGCGTGCCGTTCTACCTGCGCACCGGCAAGCGGCTCGGCCGCCGGGTGACCGAGATCGCGCTCGTCTTCAAGCGCGCGCCTCACTTGCCGTTCGACGACACCATGACCCAGGAGCTGGGCCAGAACGCGCTGGTCATCCGAGTGCAGCCCGACGAGGGCGTGACCCTGCGGTTCGGCTCCAAGGTTCCCGGCGCGTCGATGGAGGTGCGCGACGTGAATATGGACTTCAGCTACGGCGAGGCGTTCACGGTGAGTTCGCCGGAGGCCTACGAACGGCTGATCCTGGACGTCCTGCTGGGCGAGCCGTCCCTGTTCCCCGTGAATGCGGAGGTCGAACTCGCCTGGCGGATCCTGGACCCCGTGCTCGACCACTGGGCGGCCGGTGGCCGGCCCGAGGAGTACGAGGCGGGCACATGGGGTCCGGCGAGTGCCGACGAGATGCTCGCCCGAACCGGAAGGACGTGGCGTCGCCCATGATCGTCGACATCCCCGATACGGACACCTCGACGGTATCCAAGAAACTGCTCACCCTGCGCGAGTCGGGTGGCGCCATCACCCTGGGCCGCGTGCTCACGCTGATCGTCTCCGCCGAGCAGGGCGAGCCCACCGAGAGCGCGATCGAGGCGACCAACGACGCGTCCCGGGAGCACCCGTGCCGGGTGATCGTCATCGCGCGCGGGTCGCGGGACGAACGCTCCCGACTCGACGCACAGATCCGCGTCGGCGGCGACGCGGGCGCTTCCGAGGTCGTAGTCCTTCGGCTGTACGGCCCGCTCGCCGACCACGCCGACTCCGTCGTCATGCCGTTTCTGCTGCCCGACACCCCGGTGGTGGCGTGGTGGCCGGGCCAGGCACCCGCGGTACCGGCGGACGACCGGCTGGGCCGACTCGCGTCCCGTCGTATCACCGATGCGTCGCGGTGTGCCGCGGCCAACGGTGGCGACGCGCGCGAAGCACTCGCCGCCCGAGCGGCGGGCTACCGGCCCGGCGACTCCGATCTGACCTGGTCGCGCATCACGCCGTGGCGCGCGCTGCTGGCGTCGGCGCTGGACGAGCCACCACACGACCGGATCACCGGCGCACGAGTGTCCGGACCGAGCGGTTCGACGGAGGTCGACCTGTTGGCGGGATGGTTGCGGGCCGCGCTGAAGGTGCAGGTGCAACGGACGATCGGCAGCTTCGAGGTCCGGCTGGTCCGCGCCGACGGGACGCTGAGCGTGGCGGTGGACCAGAACAACACTGCGATCATCAGCCGGCCCGGCGAGCCGGACGGTAAGGTCGCGATCGCCCGCCGAGACATCGGTGACTGCGTGGCCGAGGAGCTGCGGAGGCTGGACGACGACGTCGTCTACGAGCTGGCGCTCGATGGGGTACCCGAGGTGGAGGAGATCGCGTCGTGAGCACTGTGACCGTGAAGATCTTCGATGATTCCGAAGAGCTGACGAAGGCCTCGGCCGCCGATCTGGTCGCCGTGATCAATGCCGCCCAGGCTGCCCGCGGGTTCGCGTCGATCGTCGTGACAGGCGGCTCCAACGGCATCGGAATCCTGGAACAGCTGCGGTCGGCGGACATCGACTGGTCGAAGGTGGACGTGTTCTACGGCGACGAGCGGTTCGTCCACGCCGGGCATCGCGATCGGAACGATCGGCAGGCCGACGAGGCACTGTTCTCGCACGTCACCGGAGCACTCATCCACCGCTTCCCGGCATCGGATGAGTTCGGCGGCGACATCGAGGTGGCTGCGGCGGTCTACGCGAAGCGGCTGTCCGACAATGCCCGACATCGAGGTTTCGACGGCCCACTTCCGACGTTCGACGTCCACCTGCTCGGAATGGGTCCGGAGGGTCACATCAATTCGCTCTTCCCGCACACCGAGGCTGTGCGGGAGCGCACGCGCCTGGTGATCCCGGTGCTCGACTCCCCCAAGCCGCCGCCGAAGCGACTGACGCTGACGCTGCCCGCGGTGGCTTTCGCCCGGCAGGTGTGGTTCCTGGTATCGGGTGAGGCGAAGGCCGAGGCGGTAGCGAACGGCGTCGAGGGCGCGGATCCGGACGATTGGCCGTGCGCCGGAGCACACGGCATCGACGCGACGGTGTGGTACCTCGATCAGGCAGCGGCGAGCCGACTGCACTGAGCCGACTGCGACTTGGGCCGGCTGCGACTGCACTGGGCCGGGTCGCCCGCCACCCATGGGCCGGGCGCCCGGTTCAGCGGGCCGGGTGCCCGGTCAGGCCGGACTCGCCGCGACCGCGAGGACGTCGGCGTCCTCTAGTTCGTCGTCGTCCAATGGGATCGGCTCGCCCGCCATCATCGCGTCGCGGCGAGTCTTGTCGAGTTGGCCCTCCCAGTTGGCCACGACGAAGGTGGCCACGCAGTTGCCGAGCAGGTTGACCGTCACCCGCATGGAGTCCATGATCCGGTCCACGCCGAGCAGCAGCGCGACGGCCGCCACGGGGATCGCTCCGTGGTCGATGGTGCCCACGGTGGCGGACAGTGCGAGGAAGGACGAACCGGGGACGCCCGCCATGCCTTTCGACGTGAGCATCAGGACGATCATGGCGGCGAGTTGTTCGCCCAGGGACAGGTGCACCCCGAGAGCCTCGGCGAGGAACAGCACGCAGATCGACAGATACATCGTGGCGCCGTCGAGGTTGAACGAGTAGCCGGTCGGCACCACCAGCCCCGTCGTCGCCTGCGAGCAGCCGGACACGGTCAGCTTGGTCATGATCCGCGGCAGAACCACCTCGGTGGAGGCCGTGCCGAGCGCGAGGAACAGCTCATCCTTGATGTACAGGATGAACTTCCACAGGCTGAGCCCGGCGAAGACCCGCGAGATCACGGCCAGGACCAGAATGAACAGCACCGCGGCGAGGTAGCAACAGCCGATGAGCTTGGCGAAGCTGCCCAGCGACTTTATGCCGTACTGCCCGATGATGTATCCCATCGCCCCGAACGCGCCCAGCGGTGCCACCCGCATGATCCAGCCGACGATCGTGAACATCACGTGGCTGGTCTGATCCACCAGCGTCAGGATCACCGGGGGCGCCTTGTGCCCGAACTTCGCGAGTGCGAGCCCGAACAGCACCGCGAAGAACAGCACCTGGAGCATCGAGTTCTTGGCGAACGCATCGAAGATCGACGTCGGGATGATGTCCAGAACGAAGTCTGCCGTGCCCGGCAGGCTGCTGCCGCCGGTCGACTTCGCTACCGCGGCCGAGCCGTGCGCCAGGGTGGCGGGATCGATGTGGAAGCCCGCCCCGGGCCGTAGGACGTTGGCTACCAACAGGCCGAAGAACAGCGCGAAGGTCGTCACCACTTCGAAGTAGAGGAGGGCCTTTCCGCCGATCCGCCCCACCGCCCGCATGTCGCCTACGTGGGCGATCCCGAGCACGACGGTGCAGAAGATGATCGGCGCGATCACCATCCCGATCAGCTTGATGAAGCCGTCGGCGAGCGGCTTGACGGCGTGCCCGACGTCAGGCCAGAGCCACCCGACGACGATGCCCGCAACGATCGCTGCGATCAGCTGGGCGAACAACGACCTGTACCACGGTGGCTTGTTGACTAGAACCCGAAGTTCGCTGTCGGGGACCTCGATCTGATCGCTCATCGGTCCAGTTGACACCGCGGACGTCAGCGGAATATCGACGCGATGTTTCCATCCTGATACCTATCTGGTTAGAACGCCCGTTCCCCCTGCTCGATGACGATCGTCGGGATCCCCAATGCCGGGTCTTTGACCGTCGCCACCCGCGTCCCCGGTTTGTGGCCGCGGCGGACCTCGCTCACGACGACGCCCGCCGACGTCAGGCGCGCATAGGTGCGATCGATATCGGTGGTGCGCCATGCAACGCCCCAGAGCGCGTCGTCGCCGCCGGGGTCGGCATCGTCTTGGACGACCACCTCCACCAGCATCGCGCCGCGTCGTAGAAACAGCTGATGCACGCCCCACGGTTGCACGCGGTCGAGCCGCACGTCGAATCCCAGCCTTGCGCAGAAGGTGGCCAGCGTGCGGTCGCGGTTGGGCGAGGTCAGCACGATGTGGTCGACGGCGTCGATCTCGGGTGGCTCGCCAACAGCCGGGCCTCGGGCCAACACTTCCGGTCCGGCGTAACCGAGGGTCAGACCGTGCACCACGAGGTGCCGCGCACCATCCGCCTCGGCACCCAGTTCGATGCCCCGGCGGATCGCGACTCGCGCCGCTTCGGCGACATCGGGCACGCCGAGGAGCAGGCCAGGCTTGTCGACCCGGTCACCCAGGCCCACGTACACGCTCGTTCCGCCGACCGCGAACGGCCCGGCTACGGCGGGATCGAGGCCCAGCACACGGGCGTGCGCGGCGCGAGCGGAGTCTGGCACGTCGAGGAACAGCCGGTCAGGCGCGAGGTCGGACACGGGCCCATCCTGCCGTACGCGCACGACGACGCGCCCGAGAGCCGGGTCACCCTGTGTCGGGCGCTGTAGCGGAGAACGTCTTCCACGCGTCGCCGGCCGACTTCGCGACGGCGCCCATCGCACCCGTGACGGCGTCGGTCGTCAGTCGTTCCACACTGGGCCGGCTCGTCGCCCACCCCGCCCTCACACCCGACCCGACGGCCGCGGCAGCTCTACCGGATCCACCGGCGGCCGCGGTCCGGGCGACCGCGGCGTCGATACTGACCGCACCCCGGCGCAGCGCCCCGGTCGCCTCCCCGAGCCGCCCGAGTCGGTCGGCCACAGCCTCGAGCCGACCGGTCAGCGCCTCCAGCGCCCGGGTGAACCGTCGGGCGAGAACTGCACCCCGGGCGATCGCGCCGTTCATCCACGTCACGACCGACGCTCCGAAGGTCTCGGCCGATGCGGCGGCCGCGATCACGTAACCAGCCGCCAACCAGCCCGCGAACGAAGCAAGCTGGTCACGTATCCACGTACGCACCTCGAGCACGAATGTGCCGGCCAGCCGCACCCCGGTGGCTGCCGCGCGAGCGGCCAGGGCAAGGGCCTCGACGTGGCCGGCCAGGGCGGTCGCCGCGGAGCGGTACCCGTCGGCGGCCTCCCCCACCCACGCGCCCCGCGTCTCGTCGAGCGCAATCCCGAGATCCTCGGCCGCGGCGGCGATAGGCGTGGCCACGGCGTCTCGCCAGGAAGCGCACACGGCGTCGATCGCGTCCGAGTCGCCGGAGACCGCGTCGAGCGCGTCCCGCAGACCAGGCACGTGTTCGAAGACGAAGCCGAAACCACCCGCCATAATGGTTCCCACCGGGTCGGCCGCGATGTCTGCGACTGCGTCGGCCACGGCGGCCGCCCCTCCCGCCGTTCCGATCCAGCTTCCGTCCGCCACCGCATTCGCCGCATCCCGGACCCCCTCGGCCAGTGGGAGGCCATCGACCAGACTCATGGTCCGGCTCGATCCGGCCCCGCGGTCAGCTCGGCACTGGAGATCACGGCGGCGCCGGCACCGTCGGTGACCTGTAGCAGATCCAGCGTGCGGCGCAGGTCGTCCGCGTGATCGGCGAGCTCGGCGCCGTGTCGCTCGATCGCGTCGGCGACCGCCCCGAGCCCCCTGTTCACCCACGGCGTCAGTGTCGAAGCGAACAACAGGCCCAGGTCCGCCGCACCGAGCCGGTCGCCGGCAGCACTCGCAGCAGCGCGGACCTGCTCGCCGAGGCCGGCGACAGCGTGCACGTGCGCCCCCATCCGGTCGGCATCCAGCCGACATCCGCTCATACCAACGACCTCCATATCTCGTGCTCGGGATAGAACCGGGAGGCCACCGAGTGCACCTCCCTGGCGACCGCCATGTTCGCCAGGGAGGCCGCGGTCATGATCTCGGCGGCGAGCGCTGCCCCCGACAGCGCCATCGCGGCACCTCCGATCACGACCCCCGAAAGTCGTCCCCCCACCGCGACCGTCACCCGCACGTCCCCTCGTGCGGCCGTCCCGGTGCCCGATATCCGGGCCAACGACTCTCGGACCTCGTCTGCCTGCAGCGACGCCACCTCCGTCCCGTCTCCGTCCGGTCCCTTCAGCAGCGCCTCGCAGGCGTGCGGCGTATCCACCAAATTCCCCCCGTTCGGTTGGAGCCCCGCATCAATTAGACGCACGGGCAGGCGGACCGGTTCCGCCCGATTCGGGTCGTTCACCGAAGCCTCGGGGCGCGGCCCACCCGCGGCCGGGCGGGCCGCCCGGCCCACATCAACCCCGCAGGCGCAACCCGAGTCGCCAGATCAGGGCTGTCGCGATCGCCATGCCGAGCAACCACAGCCCCGAACCGTCCAATCCGGCCGCCACGCCGTGTGCCACCGTCGAGATGCCGCGCCCGCCGGGACCGTGCCGATGCACGATGCCGACTCCGGGGAACACCTCGCGATCGGCGTCCACCGGAACGAGCACCCAGATCCCGGCCGCCGGCAGCGTCTGCCCCACGGCCCACCACGTATTCGTCCGCCAGTCGCGCCGGTTCCGCCACCGCTCGAGCAGCGGTCGGCGCGCGGTGGGCAGCAGGGCGGCGGTCACCGAGCACATGCCCATCCAGATCAGGATCTGAAGTGCCACGCCGGACATCGACAGCGGCAGGAATCGGCGCGGCTCCATCGCGAGGCCCACCCCGGCAGTCGCGATCATCAGCGGCGCCCCGACCAGCAGCAGGAGGCTCACGTTCCGCACCAGCACTGCGCGGACGACTCCGCGCAGACGCAGCTCACCGCGATGCAAGGGCGCCATATCGACGAACATGT
>CAJCHX010000039.1 GCA_903970215.1 Acidobacteriaceae bacterium | reverse complement strand
GCCATCTGGTCGTAGACCTGCCGTAGGACAGGCGCCATCTTCTGGCTGACCCGGCCCGCCACGATCATCAGGTCGGCCTGCCGGGGCGACGCCCGGAACGCCTCCATCCCGAACCGGGCGATGTCGAACCGCGGCCCCGTGGTCGCCATCATCTCGATCGCACAGCACGCGAGGCCGAACGTCGCGGGCCAGAGCGAGCCCTTGCGTGCGTATCCCGCCACGAGTTCGAGGGTGGACAACAGGAAACCGCCGGGGACCTTCTCCTCTATACCCATTCGCGGACCCCCGGCCGACCCGCCGTTGTTCCCCTCGGCACCGGCTGCGGACTCAGTCCCATGTCAGCCCCCCGCGCCGCCACTCGTACGCGTAGGCGACGGTGACGTTCACCAGGAACAGCACCATGGCGATCAGCCCGAAAGTGCCGAGCGCGTCGAGGTGCACGGCCCAGGGGTAGAGGAAGACGATCTCGATGTCGAAGACGATGAAGAGCATCGCGGTCAGGTAGAACTTGATGGGGAATCGGGCACCCTCCGACGGGTGCGGCGACGGTTCGATACCGCATTCGTAGGCACTGAGTTTCGCGCGGTTGTCCTGTCTCGGTCCCACGAACCGGGCCACCCCCACGGAGAACACCGCGAAGGCGGCCGCGATCGCCCCTAGCACCAGGATCGGCACGTACTGGTTCACGGCCACGCTCCTTCCGCATCGCTCTCGTCGAGGCGGCCACGTTCGGGCTGTGGGACCGCCGTCGGCGGGAAACCAGACGGGCGGAACCGGATTAGGTCCCGCCCGACATTATGTGAGCTGTGCCACAATCATAGGTCCGAAGTGTCGGCAGGGGTGGTGATCGCCGAATTCGATCGGGAGAGCAGTCGGACGGCCGTCGCGGCCAGTTCGAAGGGGTCGAGCGGGCGGCAGACCCAGGCGTCCGCCCGGGACCATCGTGCCAACCAGGCGTCGGCACGGCGGGCGGTCACCACGAGCAGGGGCGGGCACGGGTCGACCTCGTCGCGCAGCTGCCGCGCGAGGCCCATGCCGCCGACGGGCGCCGACTCGCCGTCCAGGATCACCAGGTCTGCTCGGCCGGCGTC
>CAJCHX010000038.1 GCA_903970215.1 Acidobacteriaceae bacterium | reverse complement strand
CGCGGGACTGCACGCAGCGCGCAGCGGAAGGCGGCCACGGTGAACATGCCAGGCGCGAACGGTGGCGGTGAGGGATACCCCGATGGCGAAGGCGGGCGGCGGGGATGGCTGGCGCTGCTGATCGGCAGTTCGGTGGTGCTGGTGGTGGCAGTGGTCGCGATCGTCGCCGTGATCGCCTCGACCCGCTCCACCGGCTCCAAGGGCGGGTCGACGTCGGTCGCCGCGTCGGCGGCGCCGGCGTCGTCCTCGGTGGCCCAGGCTCCGCTCGTCCCGGCCGATGCCCTGGTGACCCCGGCTCAGGTCCAGCAGATCACCCAGATCACCTTTCCGGCACCCACCACCAGCCTCGATGTCGCCACCGACCCCGACGACACCGATCTGGTGGGTACCGACGATTGCCGGACCGCGTACGAGCCCTATCGGGCCGCGATCTGGGGCAGCACGCTGGCGCGCACCCTGGCCCGGTATCGCGACGGCACGACCGACGACTTCTCCAACCTGATCACCGTGACCGTCGGCGGATTCTCGTCCGATGCAGACGCGAAGACCGCGTTCGGTCAGGTCCAGGCGGCGGTGATGGCGTGCACCGGCTACTCGGAGAAGGACAGCCCGACCTATACCGCGCAGTGGACGATGGATCCCAGTAAGACCTCCACCGACACCAGCGTCGTGTGGCGGGCATCGCAGAACGGTGCCAGCGGCTGGCACTGTGTCGCCGACTACCGCGTCTACCGCAATCTGAACCTGGTGGCCAAGCAGTGCGGCAGCGCGAGTGTGACGCCCAGCAGGTTGGTGGATCAAATGATCACCAACGTGGATCACTGACGAATCAGGACGCGATCATCTCCAAACATCTGCGACACGACGCACAACAGCGCACCGAGGTCTTTGTTTCCTGAGCTTGAGCAATGCAAGATCGACGGGTGATCACGGGTTTTGCGGACAAATGGCTGTGCGAGCCGGGCGAGTGGATCGTCTGGACGGCTAGCGAGGCCAACCGCTGCGCGATCAAGGCTGCCGATCCCTGCCGGACCGCGACGTCGTTCGTGCAGCAGGATCACCTGCGCAGCGCCCGGCCCGCCGGGCGCTCGATCAATCGTCTCGGAGTGACGCGATTCACCGTTTTCGAGCATTTCGACGAGGCGGTGATGGAGCGCGTGATCACGGATTTCCTGCGCGCCCATTCGACGTTCCATACGTGGTTCTCGGAGGCCGAGGACGGCACCTGGGAGGGACGTACGCTGCCCGCCGACCAGATCGAGGTGGAGGTGGCCGCCCGGTCCGAGTCGCTTCCGGGTGTCACGGTCAAGGATTTCGTCCTCGAGCGTCTGCATACGCTCGACGATTGGTCGGCGTTCGCGTTCGGCGTCTCGGACCTCGAATGCGCGCAGGGTGACGATCCGCGATTCACGCTCATCGTGTGCTCGGATCATCTATACACGGACGGTGTATCGCAGGCGATCACGTTCGTCGAGCTGCTGTCCCGGTACACGGCGGCAGTCGCAGGCGTGCAGTTCGTCGAGATTCCCACCCGGCCATACGGGGACTACGCCGCCGCCCAGCGGGCACGCATCGCCGCACTCGCTCCCGACTCGCCGGAAGTGCTGCACTGGCGCGAGGTGGTCAGCTGCTCGGGCGGCACCCTTCCGTCCTTCCCGCTGCCGCTCGGACTCGCCGATGGTGCCGCGGCACCCGGGGCGATGGCGGTGGGGCTCGAGTTCGTCGGCGCCCAAGAACTCGACCAGTTCCGGCGGGTGGTACGCGCCGCCGGCGGAACGATGAACGCCGGTCTGCTGGCGGTGATGGCCGAACTGAATCGCCGTTTCACCGGCCAGGAGACGTTCACCATGACGGTTCCGCGCAACGACCGGTCGGATCCCCTCGATGCGCTCGCCGTCGGTTGGTACGTGACATTGGTCCCCGTGCATTTCGAATGCCCGGCTTCCGCGACGTTCGCCGACATCGTCCGCAACGCGTCGGCCGGAATCGCGGCGGCGCGTCAGTTGGACGGCGTTCCGATCTATCCACTGATCGACCTGCTCGCCGACGACCCGGCCTTCGGTGTGGATCACGGATTCGCCGCCCCGATGTTGTCCTACCTCGACCTGACCCGGCTGCCGGGCGCAGATCTGGCGGTGCGGCACGACTTCTCGGTGTTCGGCAACGCGACACCCGCGCGTGAGGTGTTCCTGTGGCTCAACCGGCACGAAGGTGGCCTCGACTTCAATGCGATGCACCCGGCGACGCCTACGGCCACGGTCAGCGTCCACCGATATCTGGACGAGTTCCGCGAGGTCATTCTGCGGATGGTGGCAACCGGCGGGCTTGCTGCTATGGCGTCGCTGTCCGCCGCCTGACGCGGGCGCGAGCCGTGCGCGCGGTAGCCTGGGTTATCGACCCCGCGCGGACTCATCGCGCGCTCCTCTTGGAAGGACCGACGAGCCGCTAGGCGCAACGCTATGAAACGCAAGAATCTGATCCGCAATCTAGTCGTCCTGGCTGGATTCGTGCTGCTCCTGTGGGCCTTCACCATGCTGGGCACCGGCGGGAACCGTGACTACAAGCCGGTCGCCACCTCGCTCGCCATCTCCCAGATGAAGGACGACAACGTCAAGGACGTCCAGTGGGATGTGAAGGAGCAGACGCTTCGGATCACACTCGACAAGTCCGTCGACGGCACGGGCGGCTCGACCAAGATCTTCACCAAGTACCCGGACGGCGTATCCGCCGAGGTGTGGAACGACATCCAGAACCTCAAAGGCGCCACCTATACCGTCAACGTGTCACCGGACTCGTCCCTGTGGCAGAGCCTTCTGCTCATGTTCCTGCCGGTTATTCTGCTGGTCGGTCTCTTCTTCTTCCTGATGAACCGGGTGCAGGGCGGTGGCCGCGGTGGCGTGATGGGATTCGGCAAGTCCAAGGCCAAGCAGCTGACGAAGGACATGCCCAAGACCACGTTCGCCGATGTGGCCGGCGCCGACGAGGCGGTCGAGGAACTCTACGAGATCAAGGACTTCCTGCAGAATCCTGCGCGCTACCAGGCCTTGGGCGCCAAGATCCCCAAGGGGGTGCTGCTGTACGGCCCACCCGGCACGGGTAAGACGCTGCTCGCGCGCGCCGTCGCCGGCGAGGCCGGAGTGCCGTTCTTCACCATCTCCGGTTCGGATTTCGTGGAGATGTTCGTGGGTGTCGGCGCGTCCCGCGTCCGCGACCTGTTCGAACAGGCCAAAGAGAACAGCCCCTGCATCATCTTCGTCGACGAGATCGACGCGGTCGGGCGCCAGCGTGGCGCGGGGCTCGGCGGCGGGCACGACGAGCGGGAGCAGACGCTCAACCAGCTGTTGGTCGAGATGGACGGCTTCGGCGACCGGCAGGGTGTCATTCTGATCGCGGCCACCAACCGGCCCGACATCCTCGACCCGGCGTTGTTGCGGCCCGGTCGGTTCGATCGGCAGATCCCGGTGTCCAACCCCGACATGGCCGGCCGCAAGGCGATCCTCGAGGTACACGCCAAAGGCAAGCCGCTCGCTGAGGACGCCGATCTCGACGGCCTAGCGAAGCGCACACCCGGTATGTCCGGCGCCGATCTCGCGAACGTGCTCAACGAGGCCGCCTTGCTCACTGCGCGTGAGAACGGCCACCTGATCACCGCGGCGACGATGGAGGAGGCGGTCGACCGCGTGGTCGGCGGCCCACGCCGCAAGAGCCGGATCATCAGCGAGCACGAGAAGAAGGTCACGGCGTACCACGAGGGCGGGCACACGCTGGCCGCCTGGGCCTCGCGCGACCTCGACCCGGTGTACAAGGTCACGATCCTCGCCCGCGGCCGCACCGGTGGGCACGCGCTCGCGGTGCCCGAGAACGACAAGGGCATGTACACCCGTGCAGAGATGATCGCGCGGCTGGTATTCGCGATGGGCGGCCGGGCGGCCGAGGAACTGGTGTTCGCGGAGCCCACCACCGGTGCGTCCAGCGACATCGACCAGGCCACCAAGATCGCGCGCGCGATGGTCACCGAGTACGGCATGAGCGCTCGTCTCGGTGCGGTCAAGTACGGCCAGGACGAGGGCGACCCGTTCCTGGGGCGCGGCATGGGGGGCGGCGCGCAGTACTCCGAGGTGGTCGCGAAGGACATCGACGAGGAGGTACGCAGCCTGATCGAGGCGGCGCACACCGAGGCGTGGGCGATCCTCAACGAATACCGCGATGTGCTCGACGTGCTCGCCGCCGAGCTGCTGGAGAAGGAGACGCTGGTCCGCAAGGACCTCGAGCGCATCTTCGCCAGCGTCGAGAAGCGGCCGCGGATCACCCAGTTCGACGTCTTCGGTGACCGCGTTCCTTCGGATAAGCCGCCGATCAAGACCCCCAAGGAGATCGCCATCGAGAACGGCGAGCCCTGGCCGCGGGTCGATAAGGCGGCCGAGCGCGCGAAGGAACTGACCGCCGCCGTCGGGCCCACCACCGGCCAGCCGGGGTGGGCGGGCCGCACGCCGCCGGGACAGCCGCACGCCGGTGCCCAGTACCCCAACCCGCAGTATCCGAACCAGCAGTATCCGAACCAGCAGCACCCGAACCAGCAGCACCCGAACGCCCAGCACCCGGGTGCGCAGTACCCCGGTGCGAACCAGCCCGGTGCGCAGTATCCGGCCTCCGAGTATCCGGGTTCGCAGTACCCCGCTCCGCAATACCCGGGTGCCCAATATCCCGGAGCCGGCTACCCGGGCGCCCACCAGCCTGGAGCGGGCGGCCATGCGCCGCACGACCCCGCGTCGGGCTACCCGTACCCGGGACCGTCGGCCTACCCCGGCGGCTCGCCCAGCCGGCCCGATTACGGCGCCCCCGCCGGTTGGTCGGCGCCGGGCTGGCCACCAGCCGGCGAGCAGCCCGGCGGCGGCCGCACCGGTCAGAACGGTGCGGGTCAGAACGGTGCGGGTCAGAACGGTGCGGGTCAGAACGGCGCCGGTCAGAACGGTGCGGGTCAGAACGGTGCGGGTCAGAACGGCGAGCGCGGTCCGGGTGGTGCGTCGGCGAGCGGTGAGGGCTGAGCATGACGACAGCCCAGACGGGCGGGGCGATCGCCCCGTTCGACCATGAGCGTGCCGTCTCGGCAGTGCGAGAGCTGCTGATCGCTGTCGGCGAGGACCCGGAGCGGGCCGGGCTACGCGAGACGCCCGAGCGGGTCGCACGCGCGTTCGCGGAGACGTTCGCCGGCTTGCATACGGACCCGGACGCTGTTCTGAACACCACGTTCGAGGAGAACCACGACGAACTCGTGCTGGTCAAGGACATTCCCATGTACTCGACCTGCGAGCATCACCTGGTCGCTTTCCACGGCGTCGCCCACGTCGGCTACATCCCCGGGCCGGACGGCCTGGTGACCGGCCTGAGTAAGCTGGCGCGGCTCGTGGACCTGTACGCCAAGCGGCCACAGGTGCAGGAGCGGCTCACCTCGCAGATCGCGAACGCGGTGATGCGCAAGCTCGATCCACGCGGCGTGATCGTCGTCATCGAGGCGGAGCACCTGTGCATGGCGATGCGTGGGATCCGCAAGCCGGGGGCCACCACCACGACGTCGGCGGTCCGTGGGCTGTTCAAGGACAGCGCGTCCTCGCGGGCGGAGGCGCTCGACCTGATCCTGCGCCGGTGACCGCGGCGGAGTCGGGCCCCACGCTGGTCATGGGCGTCGTCAATGTGACAGCGGACTCGTTCTCTGATGGCGGGCAATACCTGGACGTCGACGCGGCCGTGGAGCACGGCCGCCGTCTGGTGGCCGACGGCGCTGCGATCGTCGACGTGGGGGGAGAGTCGACGCGACCCGGTGCGCATCGAGTCTCCGCCGAGGCGGAGCGTGATCGCGTCACCCCGGTGATCCGTGCGCTCGCCGCCGACGGCATCAGCGTGTCCGTGGACACGATGCGGGCTTCTGTCGCGGCCGCCGCACTCGATGCCGGAGCCGCGATCGTCAACGATGTCTCGGGCGGTCGGGCGGACCCCGATATGGCGCGGGTGGTCGCGGACGCGGGGGTGCCGTGGGTTCTCATGCACTGGCGATCCGCCGCCCACCTGGGCCACGACTTCGCCGAGTACGGGGACGTGGTCGGACAGGTACGTGCCGAGCTGTTGCACCAGGTGGACGTCGCAGTGGCTGCTGGTGTGGCGCCGGAGCGGATCATCCTCGACCCGGGCCTGGGCTTCGCGAAGAATGCCGCGCACAACTGGGCGCTGCTGCGTTCCCTCGATGCGTTCACCGATACCGGCTTCAGGGTGCTGGTGGGCGCATCCCGCAAGCGCTTCCTGGGTGAGCTGCTCGGCGGCCGCCCGCCCGCGGGTCGCGAGGTTGCGACCGCTGCGGTGTCGACGTTGTGCGCGGTCGCGGGGGTCTGGGGCGTGCGGGTGCACGACGTGCGGTCATCGGTCGACGCGGTGGCCGTCGCAACGGCCTGGCGCGGAGCGCATTCTCTCTCGCGGCCGAACGGGGGTATCAACGGTGGCTGACCGGATCGAGCTACGGGGCCTCGTGGTCCGCGGTCGGCACGGGGTCTTCGAACACGAGCGGCGCGATGGCCAGGATTTCGTGATCGACCTCGTCCTCTGGGTGGACTCGCGACGCGCGGCTGCGACGGACGCTCTGGAAGACACCATCGACTACGGGGCGCTTGCGCAGCGCACCCACGACATCGTCGCCGGGCCGCCGCGCGATCTGATCGAGACCGTGGCGGCCGAGATCGCGGAAGAGATCGCCGCCGATCCGCGGGTGTACGCCGTAGAGGTGACGGTGCACAAGCCGTCGGCACCCATCCCGCTGACGTTCGCGGATGTGGCGGTCGTGGCCCGGCGGTCCCGCTCGGGCGGGACGGGAGGCGGTCGATGAGCCGCGCCGTTCTGTCTTTCGGCGGCAATATCGGAGATGCCGCGGCGACGATCGGGAGCGCGGTAGCCGCTCTCGGACCGGCGCTGGTCGCGCAATCGCCGCTGTATTCGACGTCGCCCTGGGGCGGAGTCGAACAGGCCGACTTCGTGAACGCGACCGTCGTCGCCGACGACCCGGCCCGCGACGCCGACGGTTGGCTGGCGTTCGCCCGCGAACGCGAGGCGGTCGCCGAGCGGGTACGCGCCGTGCGTTGGGGACCCCGGACCCTCGACGTGGACGTCATCGCGGTGTGGGACGGACGGGACGCGGTGCTCCGCGACACGCCGGAGCTGACGGTTCCGCACCCCCGTGCGCATCTGCGCGCGTTCGTCCTCGTGCCGTGGTTGGCGGCGGATCCCCATGCGGAGCTCCCCGGGAAGGGGACGGTCGCAGACCTGATCGGGGCGTTGCCGCCGGCCGATGTCGCGCAGGTGGTGCCGCTGTGAGCCCCGACTCCTCGACGCCGGGCGGTCCGGAGCAGCGCGGCCTCAAGCCCACCGGCTGGCGCGAGCTGGTGGCGATCGCCGCGGGGGTCGGCGTGGTGGTGTGGGGTCTGGTGCGGCTCCAATACGGCAGCCTGCCCGCGATCCCGGCGCTCGCCGGGGTATCGCTGTACATCCTGGCCGCGCTCGAGACCGGCGTCGCCTTCCTCGTGCGATCTCGGGTCTCCGAGGGGCAGGTAGGCCAGGGGCCGGGTCGGCTGCATCCGATCGCGGTGGCGCGTGCGGTGGCGCTGGCCAAGGCATCCGCCCTGCTGGGGGCCTTCGCGATCGGGGTCTGGGTCGGTCTGCTGGCCTTCCTGGTGCCTGAGCGGGCAACCCTCACGGCGGCGCAGCACGACACCGCAGGAGCGGTGATCGGGCTGGTCGGCGCTGCGGCCCTGGTCGCCGCGGCCCTGTGGTTGGAGCGATGCTGCCGAACTCCGGACGACCCCGACGAACAGCCCTCCGATGCCACGCCGGCCTGATCCGATGCCCGCTGGGGCGGGTGGGACGAGAGTCAACAAATGCGACATGCGCGCAGGGTCCACCGGCGTAGCCGCAGCTGACGGTATGGTCACCGCATGACTTCTCAGGTCCGGCGACGTCCGAACCGGCGATCCAGAGGCGGTGTCGGTCAGTGGATGCTGGCCGTGATCATCGTTCTGGCAGTGGTCGGCACGGCCCTGTCCGTGTTCGTCGACAGCAAACCGTGGGGCCCGATATCGCTGGTTTTGCTGATCTGGGGCCTGGTTGTGGCGGCGTTCCTGCTCGCGCGGTACGTACGAGATCTGCGGGCAGCCGAGGCCAAGGAGCGGGACCTCAAACTGGTCTACGAGCTGCAGTTGGAGCGGGAGATCACCGCGCGGCGCGAGTACGAGCTGACGGTCGAACGTGATCTGCGGGCCGACCTGCGCGCCGAGTCCAACACCGAGCTCTCGGCGCTGAAGGCCGAGGTGCTCGCCCTACGCGCCAATCTCGAGGAGTTGCTGGGGCACGACCTCGGGCCGACCTACTCGGAGTTGTACGCGGCGGCGCAGCGGCGGGCGCTCGAGGAGGCCCGCGACGGGGGTTACGGACGGGGCGAGCGCAGCGACGGGGTTACGGACGGGGCGAGCGCAGCGACGGGGGATTCGGACGCGGCGAGCGCAGCGACGGGGGTTACGGACGGGGCGAGCGCAGCGACGCGGGAATCACCGGTGCGTCCGGTCTGTTCGACGACGACGATCGGGTGCGCGCCCAGCAGGACTTCGACTCGATGCATCCCCCGCATGTGATGAGCGGCGACAATCTGACCGCGTCCGCCGCGAACGACGTCGACCTCGACAGCTACTACGGCTCCCAGCCCAGCGGTGGTTTCGCTGCCGACGCCGTCGACGCCGAGCACGCACCGCTGTCGGCCGATGACCGCCGACCGGACCGTGAGGCGGACGAGTCACCTACGACGGTCTTCTCGGCGGTGGTGGACGACGGCCCCGACGCCACCCGAGTGTTCGAGCAGATCGACGCACCGGTTGAAGCTGAGCAACCGGCCGGGCAGTCGGGCGGGCGCCGGTTCGGGTTCGGTTTCGGCCGCAACCGAGGGGCGGCCGAGGCCGAACCCGTCGACGTCGAACCCGTCGAACCGGTGGAGCACTACGACCCCACGCAGGGCTTCGTTCCGCAGCAGCAGGGCTACGCGCCGCACGTGCCGCAGCACCAGGGCTACGAGGTCCCCGCGGGCGGGTTCGCGGAGCCTGCGGCACAGTGGGGTGGCGCACCCGGCCCGTACCAGCAATACCCGCCCGAGCCGTACCCGTATCAGCAGGCGGCTCCCCAGCAGGCTCCGGACGAGCGCTGGGCTCCGGTCGCGGAGGGTGAGCCGCATCCCGGCGGCTCGCACGAGCGTCCCGGACAGCGCTACGACGAAGCAGTGGACGCGCCGCCGGCGGGCGAAGCAGTGGGCGCGCCGCCGGCGGGCGAGGCGGAGGTCGACGACCCGGCCGGGCAACACTCGTCGGGCCGCACGGTCGCGGAACTCGTCGCACGGATGAACGCCGGCGCGCAACCGTCGTCCGGTGGGCGTCGCCGCCGGTCGGAGGACTGAGCGCGCCCGCATGAGTTCAGTCACATCGAATTGCGGCCGGGAGTGAACTCGGCTTAGCCTTCTGGTGAACGTCTGGTACCCGCGGAGCGGGACTGGAACGAACGAGCCTGGAGGCTGACGATGCTGTCAGAATTCGATGACCGCCGCGGATGATCTCGGTGGAATCCCCAATCCCGCGCCTGCCCGGCTCTCGGTAGGTCTCATCTCCGCCGGCCGCGTCGGCACCGCCCTCGGCGAGGCGCTCGAGCGCGTCGGCCACGTGGTCGCGGCCGTATCGGCCCCATCTGATATCTCCCGCGCGCGGGTCGCGCGCCGCCTGCCTGACGCCCGGATCGCGCAGCCCGAGGACGTCGCGGCCGGCGCTGAGTTGTTGGTGCTGGCCGTTCCCGACGGGGTACTGACCTCCACCGTCGCAGCGCTGGCACCGCATATCAATCCGTCCGCGATCGTGCTGCACACGTCCGGCGCGAACGGTGTGGGTGTGCTCGCCCCGTTCGCCGAACGCGGTTGCACCACCGTGGCTTTCCATCCCGCCATGACATTCGTCGACTCGGTGGACGATGCCGACCGGCTGCGCTCCGCCTGTGTGGGGGTCACCGCCGCAGACGAGGTGGGGTACGCCGTCGGCCAGGCCCTCGCCATCGAGTTGGGGGCCGAACCCGTGCGGGTGCCGGAACGACAGCGCACGCTCTATCACGCTGCTCTATCCCACGGTGCCAACCATCTCGTGGCGCTGATCGATGATGCCGTCGCCGCGCTGACCATCGCGCTCGACGGTGGCGCCCACCAGGATTCGGTCGGCGGACCCGCGCGCGGGCTGTCCGAGCGGGTGCTCGGCCCGCTGGCGCGGGTCGCTCTGGAGAATGCGTTACGAACCGGGCCCGCGGCGCTCACCGGCCCCGCGGCCCGCGGCGACGCCGACACCATCGGCCGCCATCTGGCCGCGCTGGACGCGGTCGAACCCACCATCGCAGCCGCGTACCGCGCCCAATCACGGCGCGCGGCAAGCCAATCCGGAAACCTCTCGATCCTCGACACCGTCCTGAAGGAAGACCGCCCATGAGTGCCCCCGCCCGCCCGTTCACGTCCGGTGAGCTCACCGTTCACCACGATCCGGCACAGATGTCCAAGATCACGTCGGCGCTGCGGGCCACCGGCCGCCGCGTGGCTCTGGTCCCCACGATGGGAGCCCTGCACGCGGGTCATCTCGAGCTGGTCCATGCTGCGCGGCTGACCGGTGCTGTGGTCGTGGTGTCGATCTTCGTCAACCCGCTGCAGTTCGGTGCCGGCGAGGATCTGGACGCCTACCCGCGGACGCTGGAGGCCGACATCGCGAAGCTCACCGCCGCGGGTGTCGAGCTGGTCTTCGCGCCCACGGCCGCCGCCATGTACCCCAACGGCCCGCGGACCACCGTGCACCCGGGTCCGGCCGGTGACCAGCTCGAGGGCGAGCGGCGCCCGACCCACTTCGCGGGCATGCTGACCGTGGTCGCCAAGCTGCTGAACATCGTTCGCCCGCATGCCGTGTACTTCGGCGAGAAGGACTATCAGCAGTTGGTCCTGGTGCGGCAGATGGTCACCGACCTGAACATGGACACGCGCATCGTCGGGGTGCCCACGGTGCGCGAGGCCGACGGCCTCGCGATGAGTTCGCGCAACACGTACCTCGACACCGAGGAGCGCGAGATCGCGGTGACGCTGTCCGCGGCGCTCCTCGCCGGGGCGTACGCCGCGCAGGGCGGGCGCGAGGCGATTCTGGCGGCTGCACGCGCGGTGCTCGCGCAAGCGCCTGAGCTGGGCGTGGAGTACCTCGAGCTGCGCGCGCCGGATCTGTCGCCGGCGCCCGAGTACGGCGACGGTCGGCTGCTGGTCGCGGCCCGGCTCGGCCGCACCCGGCTGATCGACAACGTCGGCGTCGCCATCGGTTCGGGCTTCCTCGCGGGTGGCGCACATGAGGAGGTCGTGCCGTGTTCCGCACGATGATGAAGTCGAAGATCCACCGCGCCACCGTCACTGCGGCCGACCTGCACTACGTCGGTTCGGTCACCATCGATGCCGACCTGCTCGACGCGAGCGATCTGCTCGAGGGCGAACAGGTCACGATCGTCGACGTCACCAATGGCGCTCGCCTCGAGACCTATGTGATCGCCGGCGAGCGAGGCAGCGGCGTGATCGGAATCAACGGCGCCGCAGCGCATCTCGTGACTCCCGGCGATATCGTCATCATCATCGCCTACGGGATCCTCGATGCCGCCGAGGTGGCCGAATACCACCCGCGGGTCGTGTTCGTGGACGCCGACAACAGGGTTGTGGATCTGGGCGCCGACCCGGCCCATGTGCCCGACGGGTTCGGTCTGCTCACCGGCCGGGTCTGAATCCGTGCTGCTCACCATCGACGCCGGGAACACCTCGGTGGCGCTCGCCTTGTTCGCCACCGACGGCGCGGTGGGGGAGGCACCCTTGGGGCAGTGGCGGATTCGCAGCGACCCGCGGATGACCAGCGACGAGCTCGCGCTGCTGGTACGGGGATTGGTGTCCGTCCCGCCGGCCGCGATCACCGGTGTGTGTGCCCTCTCGACCGTTCCCGAACTGCTGCGCGCGGTGCGGGCGATGCTGCCGCGGTACTACCCGGGCGCCCAGCACGTCGTGATCGCCCCCGGTGTGAAGACGGGAGTTCCACTGCTGGTGGACAATCCGCGTGAGGTGGGCACTGATCGGGTCGTGAACGCGGCCGGCGTGTTCGCTCTCTTCGGCACGGCGGCCATCGTGGTCGACTTCGGCACGTCGACTCGTGTCGACGTGGTCGGCGCCCGCGGTGAGTTCCTCGGCGGGGCGATCGCGCCCGGCATCGACATCGCCCTGGATGCGCTGGCCGAGCGGACGGTGGCGTTGCGCCGAGTCGAACTGACGCCA
>CAJCHX010000037.1 GCA_903970215.1 Acidobacteriaceae bacterium | reverse complement strand
CCTTGATCTGGGTGCGCATGGTGGGCAGCCAGCTGTCTGTGAGCCACTCGCCGAGCTTCATCTTCGACGGAGCGGCGTAGACGCCGGTGTTGACCTCATTGACCAGCTTGGCCCGGACGGCCTCGGCCTCCTTGCGGGTATTGAAGCCACCGTGCCACTTCTGGCGCCGGCGGCCATTCTGGTCACGGCCGAGGTTGATGACGACGTACCAGGTCGTTGTGGTGCGTCCATCCGCATTGGAATGGATGCGCTTGTGAATGTGACTTTGCATCTTCTGCTCGGTTCCGGGCTCAGGCGGCCAATGCCGACAGGCCCAGCCAGTCGAGTAGCAACGGCACCGGGATGACGATCCGCCGGCCGAGCCGCCGGGACGGGATCTCACCTCGCCGGATCGCCTCATAGGCAGCGCTTCGGCCGAGGCCGAGGATCGTCGCTGCCTCTTTGACGGTCACTGTCAGCCGCCCGTCGAGGGCTTCGAGAGCGGAGTGGGTGTACGTAATATCGGTCATCTCAGGACCTCCTTGGGGTCTTGGCCAGGCCCGGGGTGTTGGCGCACCGCCGGGGCCACCTGTATGTCTACAGCTAGATACTAACCTCCGTAGAGGTAGGATGTCAACAGATGTAGACTGCCCTGTTGATGAGCCCCACGATCAACACCGAGGATCTAGTCGATGCCCACGTCGTGGCTGAGATCCTCGGGCTTTCGCAGGCAAACAGCGTCAGTCTCTATCAGCGCCGGTACCCCGATATGCCCAGACCCATCGTCAACCTGGGGCCTCGGCGACCCATGTTGTGGTTGCGGCCAGAGATAGAAATGTGGTCGAAAAGTCGCCGGCTGGATTCGAACGGAAGCTCTTCGGGCTGCGCCAAGCCGACCTCCGGTTCGGACTAGCCGGACGGACGTGTCCTCCTGATGGACCCTTGAGCACGGGGCTTCGCTGGTAAGTCGCACCCTCGGTTGCTCCGGATGAGGCTGAGCCTGAGACGTCAAGAACCTGAATACCGAACTCGTCTCGCCAGCAGAGCCGTGTCGATTATCATAGACTGCCCCCCTGTGGGAGCGAGAGTCGACTCAGACGATCTGGTCGGGGCCAGTGAGGTCGCCGCGATCCTTCGCTTGTCGCATCCCAGCAGCGTGACGACCTACCTGCGGCGTTACCCGGACTTCCCAAAACCTGTCGTCGATCTCAGTTCGAGCCGCGTCCGGCTCTGGCGCAGGCAGGACATCGAGCGCTGGCATCGCACACGGACGGCGAGCTCGTGACGAAGCACGAGATCGCCCCCGGCGAGCAGAGCGGCGGTGCGACCACGAGTCACACGATCGTCCTGCCTGCCATTCAGCAGCTCTTGGACACTGCCGGCGTGCACGCGGCTTCGGCCGACTACGAGCGGGCCGTTCTGGTGGACAACGTCTTGGGCAAGGACACCGTGGAATCGCGAAGGCGGACGTTTCGCTACCTCCGC
>CAJCHX010000036.1 GCA_903970215.1 Acidobacteriaceae bacterium | reverse complement strand
CATACCTCCCCCCGTCGCTCCGCTCGCCGGCATACCTCCCCCCGTCGCTCCGCTCGCCGGCATACCTCCCCCCGTCGCTCCGCTCGCCGGTGTATCTCCCCCCGTCGCCCCCGCATCGGGCGCACACGGTCAGCGCGGGCGCCCAACCGGCGGCATCCATCGCGCGCAACAGATAGGAGACCAGGATCAACTCACGATCGCGGGTGCCGCGCGCCACCTCCCGCAGGGCGCCGACGGTGAGCCGGTGCAGCTCCGGCGCGGGTGCGCGCTCCTCCCCGGCGAGCCGCTCCGCGGTCTCGATCACCGCGCAGGCGGTGGTGTATCGGCCGTAGTCGGCGGCGAGGTCGCCCGAGTACGCAGCGATGGAGTGCACCTGGGTCACGGTGTCCAGGGATCGGCCGGGATACAACTGCAGATCGACGTGCGCGAACAGCTCGAGCCGCGCACCGAACCGCGACCGCGGCCGCCGGACCCCCTTCGCCACGGCTCGGACCAGTCCGTTCTCGCGGGTCAGCAACGTGAGGATGTAGTCGGCCTCACCCAGCTTGTGCTGGCGCAGCACAACCGCGCTGTCCCGGTACGACCTCATAACGAGACATTCTCCCACCCGCCACCGACGCCCGGAGCCCCGCCGCGCCGCCACGCACCGGGTGTCGGCGGGTGGGTACATGTCACCATTGACGACGGCCACGGAGTCCACCCCTCGCAAGGTACATAGCGGACAGGCGGGTCGAGGAGAATACTGGACCGACCACCAACAAGGGACATCACGATGACAACCGCCCGGATACCTGACGCGAACGAGGCCGGTTGATGCGGGCACCCGACATCCGACTCCGGACACCGTCGGTCGGTCTGCTGGGACTCCCGTGGGACCGGCCGCTCTCGGACTGGACGGTTCCGGACGTACCACTGCGCGACATCTCGGTCGGCAAGAGCAGGCATCTGGTCAAGTTCGTGGAATCGGACGACACCTTGTGGGCGGTCAAAGACATGCCGCCCAGGCTGGCCAAGCACGAGTACGACATGCTGCGCCAGCTGGAGGAGCTCGGGTTGCCCGCGGTGCGCCCGGCGGGTGTCGTGCTGCAGCCGGAGTTCGAATCGGCGATCCTGGTCACCCGCTACCTCACGGGGTCGTGGCAGTACCGCAGGCTCTTCCTGCGACTTCCTCTCGATCAACCGAAACAACGCTCTCGACTGCTGGACGCGATGGCCGGCCTGATGGTGGAGATGCATCGGCACGGTGTCTTCTGGGGCGATTGTTCCCTGGCCAACACGTTGTTCTCGCGCGACGGACAAGCCCTTCAGGCGTATCTCGTCGATGCGGAGACCAGTCGGGTGTTTCCGTCCTTGAGTACGGGACAGCGTGAACTCGACATGGACATCCTCGTCGAGAACGTGGCCGCAGGTATGACCGACCTGGCGGCCCGACTCGGTCGACCCGAGGACGAGGACGCACTGATCGCCGAGGCGATCAGTATCCGGCGTCGGTACGAGCAACTGTGGGCGATCCTGCACGACGAACCGGTGATCGAGTACTCCGACAGGTACCGCATCGAGGGCACGATTCGCCGACTCAACGAGCTCGGATTCGCCGTCGACGAATTGTCGCTGCAGCCGGTGGCCGACACTCCGGACGAACTCCGCGTGAAAGTGGCTGTGGGCGATCGCCGGTTCAACTCCGACCACCTCCAGCGCCTCACCGGTCTCGACGTCGGTGAGGGACAGGCTCGGATTCTGGTCGGGGATCTGCACAGCTATCGGGCGCAGCTGTGCCATGAGTTCGGCCACGATGTGGACGAGTCCAGCGCGGCCAAGCTCTGGTTGTCCGAGGTCGCGATGCGGGGAATGCATCGCGCGCACAACGCGGTCGGTGGACGCGGAACGGCCATCCAGGCGTACTGCGATCTGCTCGAGGTGCGGTGGCTGCTCAGCGAGCGCGCCGGCCGAGACATCGGTACCGAGCGGGCACTCGCAGTGCTCGCGCGCGACGGTGCCCCCGAGGACTCCGCTGCCCGGCTGGCGGCAGCGGAGCCGCCGACCGCGCCTATGGCAGTGGTCTCGGCATCGGAGACCGACAGCGACGATCAGCCGTGGTCGACCGACGCGAGGTGATCGTTCGTCCCCGATCAGGTTGCGCTCATCGCTCCTGATCAGAACCCGAGGCGGCCCAACTGCTTGGGATCGCGCTGCCAGTCCTTGGCGACCTTGACGTGCAGACTGAGGAACACCCTGCGGCCCAGCAGCTTCTCGATCTCGGCGCGGGCGTTGGTGCCGACCTCCTTGAGGCGGGCGCCGCCCTTGCCGATGATGATCGCCTTCTGGGACGGCCGTTCCACATAGAGCAGCGCGTGAACCTCGAGCAGCGGCGGCCTTCCCTTCGGCGCCGGGCGGTCGGGGTCGGGCTCCCGCTCGTACGCCTCCTCGATCACCACGGCCAGGGAGTGCGGCAGTTCGTCGCGCACGCCCTCCAGAGCCGCCTCCCGGATCAGCTCGGCCATCATCGTGTCGTCGTCGGTATCGGTGATCTCACCCTCGGGATAGAAGGCGGGGCCGGGCTTCATCATCGACGCCAGCAACCGCACCAGGTCGTCGACCTGACGCCCCGACTTCGCCGACACCGGGAACACGTCTCGCTCGCCGCCGAGGAACTTCGAGACCGCGAGTAGTTGCTCGGCCACGCGCTCGTTGCCCACCTTGTCGATCTTGGTGACGATGCCGAGCAGCGGAGTCCTGGGCGCCATATGCGTCACCTGGTCCAGGATGTACTTGTCGCCCGGACCGATCTTCTCGTCCACGGGAATGGTCATGCAGATCGCGTCGACTTCGGAGTAGGTGTCGCGGACCAGGTCGTTGAGGCGCTGCCCCAGCAAGGTGCGCGGCCGGTGCAGCCCCGGTGTGTCGACCAGGACGAGCTGGCAGCCGTCGCGGTTGACGATGCCCCGGATCGTGGAGCGGGTGGTCTGCGGGCGCGAACTGGTGATCGCGACCTTCGCCCCCACCAGGGCGTTGGTCAGCGTCGACTTGCCGGTGTTGGGTCGGCCCACGAAGCAGACGAAGCCGGACCGGAACTCCCCGTCGGCGGAGCCGATCTCGCCGTCGGCGGTCACCGGACCACCGCGGTACCGGAACGGTCGAGTACGTGCACGGTCACCGACGGGCTGACCTCGCGCGCCGCATCGACTCCGGGGTCGGCAGCCGCGTCGGCCGCACCGACCACGACGGCGGCCTCGAAGCCCTCCGCCCCCGAGCTGATCGCGGTGGCGACCGCCACCTGAAGGCCGGTGAGCGTGAGGCTGGCGAGCGCGACGGGCGCGCCCGCGTACGTGCGCCCGTCGAGGTCACGGACGGCGGCGCCGTGGCCGGAGCCGGCTCGCGCCATCGCACCGCGGGCCAGCGTCACCAGCTTGGCGTCCTCGGCGGACGGTTCGAAGAACTCGGGTCCGGTGTGCGTCACTTAAGCGTTCTCCTCTTGTCGCTGGGCCGCGCGTGCGGCTTCACGGTCGGCAGTGCGGGCGGGGTCTTCGTCGGCCACATCGTGATCCGCTCCGGATTCGGGCTCGCGCCGCACGATCACCGTACTGATGCGCATTCGGCCGCGACGATCGGTACTGCCCTCGGCGGTCAGGTGCAGGCCGTGGCTGACGACCTCGGAGCCGGGCAACGGCACCCGCTCGAGCACGAGACCGAGCAGGCCGCCCACGGTGTCGACCTCCTCCTCTTCGATGTCGATGTCGAACAACTCGCCGAGATCCTCGAGGTCGAGCCGCGCCGAGACCCGGTAGCGTCCGTCGTCGAGTTCCTCTACCGGCGCGATCTCGCCCGCGTCGTATTCGTCGGTGATCTCGCCGACGATCTCCTCGAGTACGTCCTCGATGGTCACCAGCCCCGCGATCGAGCCGTACTCATTGACCAGGATCGCCATGTGATTGTTGGTCCGCTGCATCTCGCGCAGCAGTGTGTCGACAGGCTTCGAGTCCGGTACGAAGACCGCGGGCCGGGCCATCGTCCCCACGGTGGTCGCGTCCTGATCGGTCGAAGTGGGCAGCGCTACCAGGTCTTTGAGGTACACGACGCCGCGGACGTCGTCGGCGTTCTCCCCGATCACCGGGATCCGGGAGTGGCCAGATCGCACGGCGAGCCGCACGGCCTGCCGCACGGACTTGTCCTCCTCGATCCATACGACCTCGGGGCGCGGCACCATCACCTCGCGGGCCGCGGTGTCGCCGAGCTCGAAGACCGACTGGATCATCCGACCCTCGTCGGCGGCCACCACGCCGCTCTCCTGCGCCAGATCGACCAACTCGCGCAACTCCACCTCGCTCGCGAACGGGCCGTTGCGGAACCCGCGGCCGGGCGTCACCGCGTTACCCAGCAGGATCAGCAGGCGGGTGACCGGACCGACCAGCACGGATACGACCTGCATCAGAAACGCGGTGGTACAGCCCAGGGTGTAGGCATGTTGCCGTCCGAGGGTGCGCGGGCCCACCCCGATCAGGACGTAGCTGATCACGATCATGACGCCGGCCGTCACCCCCGCACTCCAGCCCAGCGAGAGGTAGCGCTCGAGCATCGCGAAGACGGAGACGGCGGCGAGGATCTCACACGCGGTACGGAGCAGCACGGCGAGGTTGACGAACAGCGGCCGATTCGCGAGGAGCCGAGCCAGCCGCCGCGCGCCGGGCCGTCCCTG
This sequence comes from Acidobacteriaceae bacterium, assembly GCA_903970215.1. Classification (GTDB taxonomy): domain Bacteria; phylum Actinomycetota; class Actinomycetes; order Mycobacteriales; family Mycobacteriaceae; genus Tsukamurella. Next base: position 674 of record CAJCHX010000036.1, on the reverse strand, counting down.
TTCGACGAGGTCGTCTACCCGCGCGATCGACACCGTCAGCAATGCGGCGTCGATCGCGGCGAACAGGGCACCCGCAAGCACCAGGACCACGACGCCGGCGACCAACAGCAGGGAACCGGTCACGACCGTCAATCCCGTCGGCCGAGGAATCCGGCGCGGCCCAGTAACCTCTCGTCGCGTGCGGCCTGCCGCGATCGCTTCGCGCGCTCCTCGCGAGCCGCGTAGAACTCGGCGACGATGCGGTCTTGCAAGGCGAACATCTCGCGCTCCTCATCGGGCTCCGCGTGATCGAAGCCGAGCAGGTGCAGCACGCCGTGGACGGCGAGGATGTTGAGTTCGTGCTCGATCGGGTGCCCGGCCTGAGCGGCCTGGTCGGCCGCGAACTCGGGGCAGAGCACGATGTCACCCAACGTGGCGGGCCCGGCCTCGGCCGCGTCGGGCCGACCGCCCGGGGTGAGCTCGTCCATCGGGAAACTCATCACGTCCGTCGGGCCCGGCAAGTCCATCCACTTCACGTGGAGGTCGGCCATGGTGTCGAGGTCGACGGCCAGCATGTTGAGCTCGGCTGCCGGGTGCACGTCCAGCTGCGCGATGGCGAACGCCGCAACGGCTACCAACTGCGCCTCGTCGATATCGATGCCGGACTCGTTGGAGAATTCGATGCTCATCGGCGG
>CAJCHX010000035.1 GCA_903970215.1 Acidobacteriaceae bacterium | reverse complement strand
CCTGGTCGGGGTGATCCAGACATTCGAGTTCGGGGGCGGAGATGTCGGGCGCGGGCAGAGCTACGTCTTCGACAGCATCATTGCTGCCGTGATCGGCGGAATCCTGCTCACCGGCGGATACGGCACCATCCTTGGCGTTGTGCTCGGGTCGGCCACCTACGGCATCGTCACCATAGGCTTCTTCTACACAGGCTGGGACGCCGACTGGGCCGAGTTGCTGCTCGGCGCCCTGCTGCTACTGGCCGTTGTCGCCAACAACTTCACCCGCAGTCGCACCATCCGCGCCGGCCGGGCACCCGACGAGGACCCTGATCCCGCCTACGCGCAAGGCAACCCCGACGATCTTGTCGCCTCCATCGACGTCGAGGTCGCCGATCGCACCGTGCCGGTGCTGGCCCTCAAGTCAGTCACCAAGCGCTTCGCCGACACCACCGCAATCGCCGACATCGATCTGCGGGTCTACCCCGGCGAGGTTCTATGCCTGCTTGGCGACAACGGGGCAGGCAAATCAACACTGATCAAAATCTTGTCCGGCGTGCACACACCCAGCACCGGCGACGTCCTCATCGACGGCCGAGCCACGAAGCTCGCAAACCCCCGAGACGCCCGTGCCCTGGGCATCGCAACCGTGCATCAGGACACCGGCACATTGCCCCTGATGAGCGTGTCCCGCAACTTCTTCCTCGGCGCCGAACCTCGCCGCCGAGTCCTGGGTCTACGATTCCTGGACTTCCGCCGCGCAGCACAAGTCGCGGTCACCGAAGTTCGAGCGCTCGGCATCCGGCGGGTGCGCAAGGGCACGCAACTGGTCGGCACCCTGTCCGGCGGCGAGCGTCAAGCCCTGGCGATCGCTCGTGCCACGCACTTCGGCGCCAGAGTGCTGATCCTTGACGAACCGACCTCGGCGCTCGGCGTCAAGGAGTCGGCGTACGTGCTCCGCCTCGTCGATGCTGTACGCCGGCGAGGCGTTGGAGTCGTGCTGATCACCCACAACGCCCAGCACGCACTCGCGATAGCCGACCACATCGCAGTGCTCATCCATGGCCGATTGGCGGACTACTTCACCAACGGCGAAAGGACCCGTGACGAGGTGCTTAACCTGATGGCTGGCGGCGAGGAGATGGCCGATCTCGGGCTCGAGCTCCGTCGCCCGACGGCGACCGCTCGTCCGATCGACGACCCAGCCGGCAGCCCCGTCGCCGTCCCTCGGGTCTGAACATGCTCGGCCCATCGGGGGCCCGGCCGATGTCCCGGCTGGCACCGGGGGTGGAGGAGATCATTTCGCTCTACGCCGAGATCACCAGCCGCCACCCAGATCCGACTCCTGCTGAGATCCGGCTCATGGACGCCGAGATCAGAACAGCACTCGACGGGCTGGCCCGCATATGCGAGCCGCGAGCTGACACGGTCAAGAATCCTGAGCGTGCCGAACGCGTCCGGATTCCCACGGCCGGCGGCGCGCTCGAAGCCCGCCTCCACCGTCCCCAGGACCAGCGCTACGCATCGACGCTCGTTTTCTGGCACGGCGGCGGTTGGGTCTGCGGATCGCCCATGAGTGTCGAGGCACTGTGCGCCCACCTCGCTGACCGTATCGGCGTCACCGTCCTGAATGCGGGGTACCGGCTGGCCCCGGAATTCCCGTTCCCACACGCCCTTGATGACGCCGCTGCGGCCATTGCCTGGGTCCGCGCACACTCCCACACCTGGGGCGGCGACGGCACTGTCGTGGTGGGCGGGGAGAGCGCGGGCGCGAACCTCGCCGCAGCCGTCGCTGGAAAGCTGCGCGACGCTGACACCACCACCACCGTTGCCGCACAACTGCTGCTCTACCCGGCGCTCAGTCCCAAGCTGAATACCTCCTCCGCCCGCGAAAACTCCACCGGCTACGAACTGACCACAACTGCCGTTCAGTACTTCTGGGACGCCTACCTCGCCGATACGCCGCCGAACAACCCGCTCGCCGCTCCGCTCGAAGCAACCGACCATCACGGCCTGCCAACGGCCGTGATCGCCGCCGCCGAATTTGACCCGCTGAGAGACGACGCCATCGCCTACTCCGCGGTGCTGGAGCGGGCGGGCGTGCCCGTCTCGCTGTACGTCTTCGACGGTTTGATCCACGGCTTCGCTCGCTGGGCTTGGCGCGTACCGCGCGCCATGCTCGCGCTGGAGGAGATCACCGACGCTCTTGCCGCAGCTCTGGGCCGGACATGATTTCCAACCCTTCCACGTTGCTAGAGTCCGGTAGGAATGGCCGTGCCGCCGACAATGTGGCGCTCCCGCACGCAGCGGAATGAGACCGACAATGGACGACAGCAGCAAAGAGCCCCGACGGGCCTCGCGACGAATACAGGCAGTCGACCACGCCATCGACGTCCTGCAAGCTCTTGGAGGCACCGGCCGGGCCATGGGCGTCAGCGAATTGGCCCGGCAGACCGGACTCAGCAAGGCCACCGTCCACCACCTGCTGGCCACCCTCGAGACTCGCCGCTTCGTCATGCGCGATCCCAACCTGCCGCAGTACCGGCTCAGCTGGGCCCTCTACGAACTCGGCTCTAACGTCGCCCGCGACATCGACTTGTCCCGCGTCGCACGCCCCTATCTCGACAGGCTCGCGGTACAGACCGGCGAGTCTGTGCTGCTCGGCATACTCGACGAAGACTCCGTGCTCTACCTAGACCGTGGCGAGGCACCTACGGGCCTCCAGATGAGGGCCAACGCTGGCCGTCGCGGACCACTGTTCGCGACCGCGTCCGGCAAGGTCCTCCTCGCCTTCTGCAACGACCCCCAAGTACTCGACCGCTTGCTCGCCTCGCCGCTGCCAAAGCTGACTAAGTCCTCGATCACCGACCCCGCGACGCTGCGAAGAGAACTCGCGCAGGTCCGGCTCCAGTCGTACGCAACGTGCTGGCAGGAACGCGAGATCGGGCTTTGTTCCCTTGCAGTGCCGCTACGTGACTACACCGGCACCGTTGTCGGCTCGCTGGCAGTCGCCGGCCCAGCCAGCCGTCTGACCACCCGCACTGTCCAAGCCCACCTCGTCCCACTACAAGCGGCCGCGCGACGTATCGGGATGCACCTCGGCGGCAGTCAGACCGAGTTATCGCTGATGTGATCGTCGATAATCCCAACATCCCACCGAGCGCGATCGTCCGCAGCACTGCCGACATCGAGGGCTTTATCACCGCGCGCCTCACCGAAGGGGCCGACTACATCAAGATCTTTCTCGAGCTCAGCA
>CAJCHX010000034.1 GCA_903970215.1 Acidobacteriaceae bacterium | reverse complement strand
AGCGATCAACGTGTCGGTGTCCTTGCGTTCGGCGCTGACGTCGACAGCGGGCGCCCAGCCGTAGCGGTACGGCAGGCCGGTGTATCGGTCGTCGATCCGCGGGAACTCCTGGCAGCGGTCGTCCAGCCGAGCCTCGGTAGCCAGGCCGGTCGCCAGGTCCAGCGTCCACCGGTCCACGGTGGGCCGGCCCTCGATCGGATCCCGCGGATCGCTGTCGAACACCTTGTCGTGCCGAACGGCGTCGATGACGATCCGGTGCCCGTCGTCGAAAGCGTTGAGCGGGTGGAACACCGCGCATGGGGCCACCTCGAACCAGCGCATATCAGATGCTTCCCCTTCGCGCGGCAGCACGCCGATCCGCGCCGGATACTCGCGATCCCACCGGTACGGGAACCGGTGATTGGCCGGCATGACCCGCCCGAGCGCCGCGGTCACCGGATCGGGGATCGGGACTCTGCCCACGGCGGCCGACATCGCCAGCCGCGCGGGCAGGCGCAGGCCGCGGGGGACGAACATCCGGGTCGCCTCCGCGACGTCGAACACCACCGGGAAGTCGTACACGACCACATACTTCTCAGTGAGTGAGAACGCATGCATCATCGGTTGCCCGGTGGTCGGGATGTCGACCGATCTGCGAGCGCGACCGTCGGTGCCGATCACCGTGTACCGCACCCGATCGCCCCAACCGAAGAAGTACGAGACCGCATGTATCTCGCCGGTGGCCGGATCGATCAGCGGGTGTGCGGTGAAGCCGCCCGGTACGGTGCCGTCGAAGTCGCACACGCCGACCGTCTCCAACTCGTCGGTGAGCTCGTAGCACGAGATACCTCCCTCGACGAGAGCGAGCGTGGACCCCGCGTACGCCATCACGCTGGTGTTGGCGCCGAGCATCTCGAAGCCGCCCCGTTTGCCGCGCACCGGCTCACCGAGTGCCCGGGAGACGCGCGGACTGCGCACCCACCTGTTCCGGTACCACTCCGCGCGGCCGTCTCGGATCCGCACGCCGTGGACCATCCCGTCGCCGGTGAACCAGGTGTAGTGATCCGGATCGACGTCCCCGAGCGGGTTCGACCCGTTGCGGAGGTAACGGCCGTCCAACTCGCGAGGGATCTGCCCGGTCACTGGCAGATCGAACGCGGTCAGCTCCTTGCGCACCGGAGCGAAGACACCTTCGAGAAACGGATTGGGGGACATGACACCTCTTCTCTGCTGGGTTCCCCGACTGTATATCAAACGCTATTTCAGTTGCTATAGCGCGTGCGCGATACGATCTCCCGATGCCGGCCCGTACCACCGATCCCGACGTGCGGACGCGACTTCTCGAAGCCGCCGCACAGATCCTCGGCACGCGCGGCCCCGAAGCGCTCACGCTGCGCGCGGTCGCCACCGCGGCGGACACCTCGACGATGGCCGTCTACACCCAGTTCGGATCGATGCCGGCCCTGGTGCTCGCGGCCGTCGCGGAAGCGCACCATCGCCTGGCCGCCCGACTCCACGACATCCCCGATACCGACGATCCGTTGCGCGACCTGATCCGGGTGGGAATCGCCTACCTCGAGAACGCACGCGCCAATCCGTTGCTGTACGCGGTGATGACCGGCGCGTCGCCGCTCGGGAAGTACCGGCTGAGCACCGCCGACGAAGAGCAGGCTCGCCGAGGCACCCACGGGGTCCTGGTCGGCGCGGTCGGCCGGGCGATGAACTCGGGCGCCCTCACCCCCGGCTCACCCGAACTCTTCGCGGCACAGTTGCTCACCGCCATGCACGGCTACATCCTGTTCGAAGCCAGAGGCGCTTTCCCGCACAGCACGCTCAATTTCAACGCCGTCCTGAGGCCGATGATGCGCAGCCTGTGCACGTCGGCCGGAGCGGACCCGGCGTCGTTCGACACAGCCGTCGACGAACTGATAGCCGCGCTTCACGTCGACACCGCGTAGCACGCGCCGGCACGAAGGTCCGGGCGCCCCGCGCACGCTTTCGGGTTCAACACTTGGTGATGCGAACGTAATAAATATCACAGGGCCTCCGCCGACGATCCGCCCAGCTCGGACATCTGCGCTGGTAGACGGGCCGAATGAGCGGCGGACGCGAGGAGCGGGCCGGGCGCAGATACCACCCGTGCCTAGTTAGTCAACCCTTGCCTCGACTCGTTTCTGTAAGTACCTTGTGTCTTCGATCGTAGTTTCCTGTGTATTCGCCCCGGTTTCGCTGGGGGCGTCAACGGCTGGCGAAAGGGACCAATGGGGTGAGTCGGGCCAGGCCCACGACCCGCGTCAGCGGGTCGGCAGGGTCCGCAGATGTGCACGGCAGGTCGATGACCACCCCGCACACATAGACACACATATCTCGCATCTCGGCGAATGCCCGTTCCGCCTCGGATCACGTTCTGATCGAACGCGGGGGCATCCGTCGAATTCCGTCGCGCCCTCGAGGCGCAAGAAGGTGAAGGAAGAGCCCTGTGAAGAGCATGTTCATCCGCGCCACAGTCGCCGCGGTCGTGGCCGGTACCAGCGTTGCCGTCCCGTTCTCCGGTACGTCCGCGGCCGACACGATCATCCCCCTGCCGAACGGCCGGACGGTCGAGCAGATCGGCGACGGCACCATCGTCGTCACTGCCACCGGCCAGTCGGCCCGGTTGTCACCCGGCATGGTCTCCCTCCCGACGACCCGCAACGCCTGGGTGTCAGGCACTCTGCACGCGGTGCTCAAAGGCGAGAACCCCGGTAACGGAACGATCCAGGCCGGCTACGTCGTCGGATGTCAGGTGGCGGTGCAGAAGGCCGGCGTCGACCTGAATGGCGCCGTGAATTCCGGTGTCAGCGCCGCAATCAGCGGCAGTGGCATCACGCCGAGCGTCGCGCCGCGCGGCTCCGTCGGGTCGTCCGGTTCGCTGACGCTGTCAGCCGGTTCCATCGGGGTCGAGCCACTGACCCTGGACAAGCCGATCTGGCCGAAGGCGGGAAAGCCCTTCAAGCCTCAGGCGCCGCGGGACCGGGGGTTCGAGAAGCCGAACAAGTGGTTCGCGTTCCAAGGTGACTCCGGTTCGCTGACCTGGTCCGATACCACCGTGGGCGTGGACGGGTGCGCCGGCTACGCCCAAGCGCGGCTCTATGCGTACGTTACCGGCCAAGTGGGTCGCTCCGAGGGTACCGCCGTGCTCTGGGGCACGCCGTTCACGCTGGGCTGAGGGTGCACAGCCCAGCGTGAGCTGGACGGCTCCGGCTGCGCCCGCCGGTGTGGGCCGCCCCGAAGTCGACCCGCCAGCGGCACGCGGCCTCGTTTCGCCGGTCGTGCGCCGCTGACGGGTCGGGTCCAGGGCCCTCAGATCTCGACGGACTCCCCGACGGGCAGGATCGTGAACGGGACACCGCCGAATCCGTCCGGTCCGAGCATCCGCGCCGACATCTGCTGACCGAGGTCGCTGAGCAAGACCTCGTGGATCTGGATCGCCTGGCGCGGCTTGGCGTCGATGACGAACTGGATCGCCTCGCCGAGCTTGACCCACGGACCGCTGGTGGGCACCAGGAGGGTGTCGATCGTGACGTCCGGGACGAAGAAGGTATCGCCCGGGTGGTACACCGAACCGCCGATCAGGAACGCGGCGTTGGGGGTCTGCGGCTGCTCGCCGTAGATGAAGGCGTGCGGCTCCACGAAGGCCTCCACCGAGATCCCGCCGATCTGGAAGGAGTCGCCGGAGGCGACCGCCGTGACGTTCGCGCCGTCGAGCGCACCGGCGACGGTGCTGGGGGCGAAGACCGGTAACTCGGGTCGGGCCTGCAGCTCGGCGCGGATGGCATCCGCGTCGTAGTGGTCGAAGTGGTCATGCGTGACCAGAACCGCGTCGGCGACCCGCAGGAGGTCGGCGACACCCTCGGTGAATGTGCCCGGGTCGACGAGGATGGTCGTGCCCGACGACTCGATGGTCACGCAGGCGTGGGCGTACTTCGTGAGCTTCATAGAGATTCTGCCTTCGAATATGTAGATAGGCTTACTCTCTGAGACTACCCAGATCCGAGCGTGAGAACGGGTCCCGTCGTCCGGTTATTCGCCACCCCGTCGAAGCATCGCCTGGATGCTTGCCGACACGGTGGGAAAATAAGGCGACTGGGGATCGACGACGTCCATGTGATGCGCACCGTGCAACGGAACGTAATCGACGTGCCGCCCGATCCAGTCTGCGGCGTCGCGTGAGAAGTCGACCGGTACCAGCCCGTCGGCGTCGCCATGGATCAGGAGCGTCTGGGGCGGGAATCCCTGCTGCACCGGATTGAGCTTCTGGTACTCCGCACGAGACGCGTCGTCCAGTGGACGTCCGACGAATGCCGCCGCGGCTCCGTCTCCGAGGTCGCGCTCGGCCGCTCGTTCCAGATCGGTGACCCCGGCCAGCGAGATGGTGGGCGCGTCACCCGCGATGAGCAGAGCGAGCTGTCCGCCCGCGGAGTGCCCG
>CAJCHX010000033.1 GCA_903970215.1 Acidobacteriaceae bacterium | reverse complement strand
GGCGGAACCGCGCCGTAGGTGCCCTTGCCGGCCGCGGTGAGCGCCCCGGTGTAGGCCGTCACGGCGAGGTTCTCCAGGGCCGCCGCGAGCGCGACGACCTTGTAGTCACCGGTGTACTTCGACGTCGCGGCAGCCGAGCTGCTACCGCTGGCCGGAGCCGCCGCCGAGCTGGAGCTGGAGCTTCCGCCCGAGCTCGAGCAGGCTGCGACGCCGCCGACGACGGCCACACCACCCAGGCCGAGCAGGAACGACCGGCGCGCGGCCGGGCGGCCCGAGGCCATGTGCGACAGGTTCGCCGCGAAGTCGTCGAGGGTCTTGCGGACGCTCGGGAAGGTCTCCTTGTGGAGCATGTCGAGCTCGCGAGTCATCGAGTTGAGCTCGTACTCGCTGATCGCCATGACCTCTGGCTTCTTCTTGCCGATCACTGGACTGCTCCCTCTGCCACCGGGGCGGCCTTAGAAGTCGGGTAGAACGCGTCCGGGAATCCGACGCTGCCGGCCGCGGCAGGCAACTTGGCCGTATCCGGCGGGAGGGCGATGAGGTCCGCCGCGCCACCCTTGAGCAGGGCCTGGACGGCGAGCAGAACCGCCTTGTGCTGCGACTCGACACCGGCGACGCTGGCGAAGAGGCCGCGCAGGTCGGAGGTGCTGACCTGACCGACGTTCTTGGTGTAGGTCTCGGCGGCGACGTCCTCGAGAGTGATCGCGAGGCCGACGACATCCGCCGCGGTCTTGATCGTCGGCACGGCGGCCGAGACGATCGGGGTGTACTTCGGGTCGGTCTTGGTCTGGGTCTTGCCACCCAGCTTCGTCGCCGCGGCGTTGAAAGCACTGGCGTGGTCGCTGTGCTGCTTCATCGTCATCGTCGCGAACGCCTTGACGACGCCGTTGGCGCTGCTACCACCGATGTAGGGCAGGGTTAGCGCCGTCTTGTAGGTGAAGACCGCGAGGTTCTCGATGCCCGCTGCGGTCTGCAGGGCCATCACGTCCGTCGCGCTCGCCGAGGCGGGGCCGGCAAAGGCCAGCGCCGCGGCACCCAGTGCTCCGGCGCCCAGCAGGGCGCCGCCGATACGCAGATCGCGGCGCGACTCGTGACGAGCCTCCTGCGCTGCCTCGACGTATGCATTGAGGTCACGACGCGTTGCACGCATCGCGTCCGACTGCAGATCTTCCGACTCCACCATCAACTCGCGGAACCGCAGATCGTCCAGTTTTTCGTCCACCTGCCACCCTCACACTCCGGCATGTCGCACAAAGCGAGCATGCCTCTCGATTGGCCAACACTCCCTGTTCGCCCGGGTGTAGGGGATTGGTTTCACCGTGGCGGGTCGTTGCGAGTTCGTTATCGAACCGTCCGGCCGGCGCGATGGCCAGCACGCGCACTCGTACTGCCGCGGCGCCGGGCCAAACCAGGAGGGTGACGGGATAGCCGGCGGAGGGATCCTGACGCCTGTCCCGACGACTGGCCTACTGGACGGCGTCGGTGGCTGACCGGGCTGCGTGCTCGGCTGCGAGTTCCAGTAGGTCGGCGGCGGCGCGGACGGACCCGGAAGGCTGGGTGCTGAGCAGGCGCAGGAGCTCGTCGTTCAAGGCGCCGAAGTGGGCCTTGCCGGCCGTGTGGGCCGTCGGCGTTGCTGTCAGGACGATGCGGCGGTGGTCGTTCGGGTCGGGGTCGCTGCTGAGCAGACCCGCGGCCACGAGGCGCCGGACCACGACAGTCGCCGATGGCGCGGTGACACCGATTCGGCGAGCGAGCTCGACCGTGCCGATACTCGTCCCGCGCTCGTTCGCCTCGGTGACGACGATCAGTGCCGCGACATCGCTGCGGCTCAGCCCGTGCTTGTCGCCGAAGCGGTGACCCAGCTCTGTGAAGGTGCCCGTCAACCGTCTCACCGCCTCGAGGAGTCGACGGGCGTCGTCATCGGCCATGCCTGCAGTTTGACAGCACGAGATCATTAGATAATCTAAGTACCCCTGAGCTGACGAGACGGAGGACCCGTGACCACACCTGCTGCGCCGAGGTTCTCCAGCCCCGAGGAGTACCGCGAGTCCAACCGGCGCATGGCCGAGGACATCCTGGCCGCCGACCCCGCTCCCTACGCCGACGGTGGTTACGTCCGCCGCGTCGTCGAGATCCGCGGTCGACGCAGCCACGACCACCATCGCGTGCCCCTTGCCGTCGTCACGGTCGGAGGCAATCAGTACCTGGTCTCCCCGGTCCTCGACCGCAACTGGGTCAAGAACCTGCTGCACGACCCCGAGGTCACCATCCTCACCAGAGACGGCCGCGACACCCGGCGCGGAGTTCCCGTCGCAGACCCCGACGAGGCCGCCGACGTCGTCTCGACCTACCTCTCACGAATGAACGCACCCTGGGCCATCTCCCAGTTCCCGTTCCCGGCGGATGCGAGCATCGACCAGATCCGCCGGTCCATCGCAGAACTCGCCGTCTTCCGCCTCGAGCCGGACGCCGACGCCTGAGCCGGCGCCCGACGGACGGCACGCACACCGCACGGTGCCCCCGGCAGGACTCGAACCTGCGACCTACCGCTTAGAAGGCGGCAGCTCTATCCACTGAGCTACGGGGGCATGCGGCAGCAGAGTACCGGCGGGGAGCCC
>CAJCHX010000032.1 GCA_903970215.1 Acidobacteriaceae bacterium | reverse complement strand
TCCTGCACCGGCCTGTGGACGGCCGACACGACGCCCGACGTCACCGTGTGCTGGAGTTCGAACGGCGAGCCGATCGCCACCACCGGCTGCCCCGGGACCAACTGGTCGGAGTCGCCGATCTGCACCTGGTGCAGACCGTTGACGTCCACTTTGAGCACCGCGACGTCGGTTGCGGGGTCGGTTCCGACGATTCGGGCGGGTGCCCGCGATCCGTCCCAGAACACCACCTGCGTGGTGGCCCCGGGATTGCTGGTCGCATCCTCGACCACGTGGTTGTTGGTCAACACGTAGCCGTTGCCCGCGTCGATCACCGACCCGGAGCCGGTGTCACCGCCGGTGCGCGTACGCACCTCGACGGTCACGACGCCTTGCGCCACCTGTGCGACCACGGCGGCGACGGACCCCTGGTCCTCGACCTTCGAATGGTCCTGCGCGAGGGTCACGTGTGCGTCGGTGAGCCGCTCGTAGGTGCTGCCGGTGACGCGGCCGACGAACCCGCCGATGGCTGCGCCGACCAGCCCGATCACCAGCGCGATCGCCGCGAGTACCGCGAGCGCGCGAGGTGCCACCTTGTCGCCGAACAGGACTTCGCGAACGTCCAGCCGAGGCCCGGCGGGGCGGCGCGCCGGAGGCGGCGGCGCGAGGCCCGGTGCACCGAGACCGGCCACGGAGTCGGTGTCCCGCCACGGGTCGCGATCGCTCGGGCGAGGATCGTCGTCCGGGATCGGCACGTGGGGGTCGCGCTGCAAGACCTCGGTCACCCCCGCAGGGCGGCCGAACGCCTCCCGCAACACGGGATCGGGATCCGCCGGCTCGGGCCGTTCGGCGCGCTGGTCGCGGCTCCCGGACGCCGCGAACGACCCAGCCACACCGGCGGGCCTCCCGAAGGCGACGTGCTCCACCTTGGACACCGACGGACGGGCCGTGGGGCGCGGTTGCAGCCTGGGCTGGGGCGGCTGCGCGCGATCGTCGCCGGGGGGCGACTGCGATTCGGGCGGGGTCGAGTCGGACGTCACGCCACGAATCTACCCACGTGGCTTGCGTCGGCCCCGTCTCCCGGCGGCGGCACGCCGCGCGCCGTCGTCCTCCGGCGGACGATGGGTCGGAAATTCCGGCGCGTCGAACGCGCTCGGGATCTGCGACAGGGCGCCGAGCAGGTGCCGCGGGACGGCGATCTCGCCCGACTCGCGGAGCATCGTCCGCGCTTGCCGCTGCGCATCGACCTCACCGGCGCATACCGGGCATTCGGCGATGTGCGTGGCGGCGCGCATGTGTGCGTTCATCCGGAGCTCGCCGTCGACGTAGGCGACGACCGCTTCGAAGGCGAGGTGCTGGGTGGACGTGAACCGTCGTGGTGCCTGGGGCATCGACGCCAGGAAATCGGTGTTGCCGGACTGCTGCACGCGTCCGGGCATACGGGCGAGGGCACGCCGCAGGCTGCCGCTCAGATGCTGGAAGGCGTCGTCGCGGCCCGAGCCGCCACCGACGGAATCACTACCGACGGAATCACCGTGGGAATCACCGCTGCGGGAATCGCGGCTGAACGAATCGCCACGGAAGGAGTCTTCTGGAATGCTCACTCGATCCGCCTCCTTCCAGCGCAACTGCGAACCGGATTTCGAAGTCCGGTCGGGGCCGTCAGCCCACAATAACTCAACTGTGGTGACAACGAAGCGGTGAGCCGTCGGGTTCCCGACGGGGCGGATCCGGCCGGATTATTGCGCGAGCGACGCGCTGTTGGTGTGGCCGCTACCGGCGAGGACTTCGCGGATCGCCTGCCTACCCCGATGGATCCGGGAGCGGACGGTGCCGAGCTTGACGCCGAGAGTGGTCGCGATCTCCTCGTACGACAGACCCTCGATGTCACAGAGCACGACCGCTGCGCGGAACTCGGGCGCCAACGAATCCAGCGCCAGCTGCAGGTCGGCGTTGAGGTTCGCGTCGTCGTACACCTGACCCGGGTCGGCGTCGGGGCTGGGCACCCGCTCGTAGTCCTCGGGAAGGGCCTCCATCCGGATCCGGCCCCGCCGCCGCACCATGTCGAGGAACAGGTTGGTGGTGATGCGGTGCAACCATCCCTCGAACGTGCCGGGCTCGTAGTTCTTGAGGCTCCGGAACACCCGGATGAAGGTTTCTTGAGTCAGGTCTTCGGCGTCGTGCTGGTTCCCCGAGAGCCGGTACGCGAGCCGGTACACCCGGTCGGCGTGTTCGCGAACCAACTCGTCCCAGGACGGCAGGCTGGCAGCGTCGCCCGCGTCGAACGCGGCAGTTCCACCGTGCCCGCCCCCGGCGTCAGCCACCCCCGACTCCAGCGGATCCACCGCATCGTCGAATCGGGCGTAGCGCGCCATGACCATCTCCCTCTCGTCCCCAACCGGCTCCGGCCGGGACAACCACCACACCGTGAACTCCCAGGAACCCGGGATTGTTCCCGGCAGAGTGGTGATGCGTTGTGATGACGATGTCCGATCCGTTTGTGTCGCTACTGATAGCGATCTGTGTGGAACCTGTGATTCCATTCGATCCACTAACTTTCTCGATCGCGCGTCCGTCCTGTTCCAGGCCCCGCGACCGACTACCCTCGAAGGGTGCCACGACCCTCGACCGACCGATCAGCCGAGTCCGCCGCCCTCCTCGCCTACGCCGAGAACGCGATCGTCGAGGACGAGGCCATGTCCTCCGCCCGGGAACGGGCCGCCGACCTGGGCGTCGACGCTGTCGCGCCTGCCGTGGGAGCCATGCTGTCCGTCCTCGCCGCCGCCGGCGCGGCCCGATCCGTGGTGGAGGTGGGAACCGGCGCGGGGATCAGCGGGCTGTGGCTGCTCTCGGGCATGCGGACCGACGGCGTGCTGACCACCATCGACTCCGAGTTGGAGTTCCAGGCTGCCGCAAAGGTGGGGTTCGGGCAGGCCGGTATCGCGGCCAACCGCACGCGCCTCATAAACGGACATGCGCTCGACGTTCTGCCGCGGCTCGCGGACGGCTCGTACGACCTGATCTTCGTGGACGGCGACCCCACCGACCACCCGCGGTACGTGTCCGAAGCGGTGCGACTGCTGCGCCCCGGCGGTGTCGTCGTGGTCAACGGCGGCCTGGCGGGTGGGCGGGTCGCAGATCCGGACGCCGACGACGAGGAGACCCTCGCGGCCCGTGAGGCCAGCCGCCTGATCGCCGAGGACGAGCGACTGCTGCCGGTCGTCGTGCCACTGGGCGGTGGACTGTTAGTAGCCGCGAAGTCGTTCACTGCGGAGTAGTCGGAACGTCATACGTCGTCGGCGAGCCCACGAAGCAGCGTCTGCCACCACTCTGCGAAGCGGCGCTGGAGCACCGGTACCGGGAAGCCGTGCCGAGCGATGTGATCGGGTGGGAGGGTGTCCCAGCCCTCGTGCTCGACCGTGACCCGGGTCTGCGGCCCGGCCGCGTCCGACACCTCCTCGAACCGCACGCGCAGCTCGGTCTCCTGGTCGGCGGTGAAGCCGGCCTGCCGCCAGCTCAGGACGAGGCGATGCGGTGGATCCCACACTCGAATCCGACCCACCACGAATACGGTCCCGTCGGCGTATGTCTCGATGAGCCGTCCGCTCGGCCCCGACTCGAACGCAAGGATTCCGGCGCGCCCCGGCGTGAATTGGAACAGCCCGTCCGGCCGCCACCAGTCGCCGATTCGGTCGGTGAACGCAGCGAACACGCGGTCCGGCGGCGCATGCACGCGCAGCGCCACCAACACCCGCGATCCCGCCGGGGGACGACCGGTCACCGCTCCGCGTCCGTCTGCTCGCCGTCCACGTACTCGGCGAACGCGGTGAGTTGCTGCGCCCAGCCGCGTTCGGCCAGCTCGAGCCATGTCCTCAGCTCCGTCATGTGCGCGGAGCGCAGCGTATAGATTCGTACCCGGGCGTCGAATTCGGGATGGGTCGCCTCGACCAGCCCTCGGCGACGCAGGATGCGAAGATGTTTGCTCAGCGTCGCCGCCGATATGTCGAGCTCCTCCGCGAGTTCGCCCGCCTGCCGGGGGCTCTGGGCGAGCAACTCGACCACCCGGCGTCGGACCGGATCGGCAAGTGCTGCCAGCGCATCGTCGACCGCGTCGACTGCCTCGACCCCGGCGGCCGCTGGGGCTACCGCACGGGCGCCGCGATCCATCACGGCCAGTCGGCCGCAATGATCGGCTGCCCGATCGCTGCCTCCGCCTCCGCCTTCGTCACGTCGCGCACATGCATCGAGAACGTCCAGCAATGCCCTTCCAGATCGACCGCCCGATACGTACGGTCGCCATAGAACTGGTCCGCCGGCTCGGCCAAGATCCGGGCACCGGCAGCGCGCGCCCGAGCGCAGTGCGCGTCGAGATCGTCGGGCAGTTGCACGTGCACCCACTGAGTGTTGGCGCCGTCGACATCGGCCGGACTGCGGGTCCAATCGGCCCATTCGCCGCCGATCATGATGCGTCCTGCTCCAGCACTGCTCATCTCGTAGTGCCCCATCGCCGGATCGTCAGGCGGCCCGTCGATAGCCATCGTGACCTCGAAGCCGAACGCGCGTTCCAGCCAGTCGAGCGCCGCCTTCTGGTCGCGGTAGCAGACTGCCGAAGTGAAAACATTATCGTCCATACCTGGCAATTATTTCCAAATGTGGCAACTATGTCAAGGACTTCAGCCCGCGAGCGGGAACGGCGGCACACCCACGCCCTCCACCCGGAAGGTTCCCCAACCGGTCCGGTCGGTGATCGCGGCGGACACCGCCGGGCCGTCGGCGACGGACAGCGTCACCGACCCGCGACGGCACGCCTTGAACTCCGCTCCGACGTGCGGGTCGTCGATCGTGCCGTACCAGTGATAACGGCCGTCGAGCGGCTCCAGGTGCCCGGACAGGCGAACCGGGGCGGTCCGCACGGTGTCCCCCGACGCAAGGCGCGCCGTACCCGCCCAGACACCGTCGTCGCGGAGGACCGGATCGGACAGATCGACCTCCTCGCGGACCGGCTTCCGCAGCCGGCGGCGCGGGTCGTCGGTCCGCACGCCGTGGTCGGCCGTCACCGAGGTCCGGGACGTGATCCGGGTGGCCCCCTCGGCCGCCATCCAGCCGAGGCACACGCGGGTGAACCGGATCCGGTCGGGATCGCAGGGGTCCACGACGAACAGGTTGGGGACGCCGTCGACGAGGACGCCGAGGTACGCCCGGTCAGCGGCGACGGCGGGACCGACTCGATCCGGCGCGGCCGGGAGGCCGGGCTGACGGGGGACGGATACCGCCACCGAGCCGGAGCAGACCAGCACGATCCCCGCTCGCAGAGGCGCCGGACCATCGGCCTGGGCGCCACCCGGCTGGGTCAGCATCCAGGTGTCCGTCTGGGGGTCGAATACGAGCGACCCGACAGCGGACGGTGTCACGACGGTCGCCCCGGCGTTCGCGCCGGGACGACCGAACGGCGCAGGGTCGCCGGAGACGATCAGGACGTCCGTCACGACCAGAACCCCGAACGCCGCCATGCCCGGCGCGCGATCGGCCCCATCAGGCCGACGGACGTCAGGAACTGGCCCAGTCCGCGGAAACCGTCCTGCTTGGCCGCGATGTGGTACGGGTTGGTGACCGCGGCACGATAGGCGACGTGGGCGTCCAGCCCCACCCGCGCGTACATCCGTGGGTTGGCGAAAAGGTACCGGAAGCCGTACGCGGCCGCCGCGTGCAGATTGCCGGCGACGAACCTCTGGGCGCGGCTGCGGGTCGCGACCCCGCGACGCGCGCCGTCTCGTGCGTAGCCGATGTGCCGAGCCTCCTCGGTGGTGTGGATCTGCATCAGGCGAGCGACGATGGGCTGCAGGTCCGGGTGACTGTGAATCCTGCGCTGTTGGGCGTCGAAGATCTCCTCGCCCACGAGTGCGAACACCCACACGGCCTCGCCCCGGATGAGCAGCGGCAGGAGGTACTTCACGACCGCCAGCTGCCAGCCGCGCAGCCGGTAGGGGCGCGCCCCGATGCGATCGATGACGCGCCCGAACATCACCATGTGCCGGCACTCGTCGCCCATCTCGGTGAGCGAGTAGTGCGCGTCGCGGCCGGTGGGATCGGCGGAGAGCAGTTCCCGCAGCAGCAAGCGGTTGAGTAGGTTCTCGAACCACACGCCCATCGAGAGCAGGTTCACCAGTTCCTGCCGGGACAGCTCGATGCGCTGTTCCTCGGTGAGGCGAGCCCACAGATCTGTGCCGTACAACGTGCACATCTCCGCTGGAAGGAACCATTTTCCGGGCACGAGTGGAGCGTCCCAATCGATGTCCACCACAGGTGCGTACGACCGGCGGACCGAGCCGCCGAGCAGGCGACCCGCAACGTCGTCGCGGGTTCGCGTGGGTGCCGATAAATCCGAAGTCATGTGACGAAGATAACCCCGCGAGTAGACAGGATGTCAAGAACTGTCTACTCGAGAAGTCCTGTGGTTTCGGGCCGATCGTCGTGGCCACCCTGATCGCCACCACCGGGCCCGGTGTTGTCACCGGCTCCGGTCGGCCCCGTGGCGAGGTAGCGGCGCTGGATGGGGACCACGAACAGCTCGGCGTAGTGGCGACCTGCCGCGACGCGCTCCTCCCGAGACGCCCCGGCGGAACCCGGCAGGGGCGACAGCACCAACGAATGCAGCTGGCGCACCACGAAATCCGCGAGCTCGTCGATGTTCGCGCCGGGGCGGTAATCGCCGTTGCGGATCTCACGCCGAAAGAACCTCCGCCCCTCGGCGAGGGTCGGCGAGTCGCCCAGAATGTGCGGCGTCAGCACCTGAGGGTTGATCGCCATCGCGCGTTCGAGAATCGGGTGGCCCAGCAGGTACGCGTAGGCGAAGCCGAACGTGGCGGCCATCCGCTCCTCGTGTCCGCGAATCCGGCTGGCGAACCGGTCGACCTCGACGTAGAACCGGTCGAGTTCGCTGCGGATCGCCGCCTGCACGAGCGCATCCCGCCCCGAGAAGTGCTGGTAGACGGTCGCCCGCGCCAGCCGCGCGCGGCGCGCGACGCCGTCCATCGAGACCCGGCCCAGCCCCGACTCGGCGGCCCACTCCAGCACGGCGCCCACGATCCGAGCCCGCGTCTGGGCACGGCCGTCGTCTCGACCCGCCATCGGCACGCCCCCTGGTCGTGTTGCGTCTATGCGCGCGTCAGTCGCGCGAGGTGACCATCACCGGCAACGTGAGGTCCGGATATTTGGG